>NZ_KE384558.1:0-129190 GCF_000426705.1 Spirochaeta cellobiosiphila DSM 17781 | reverse complement strand
AAGTGAAATGTTTGCTCATAAAGATGATTATCAAGTGGGAAAATGCAATTCTTTTGACAATTAGTATGATAAAAAACATGAATAGAAAGTGCTAAGAGACTGTCATAACTCCATAGGTAGGTTCAATTGGCAATGTAGGTATTCGGACATGATGTCATAGCCGGAGATTACAAGATAGTAGTCAGTTCTAAGGATGTAGATTCTGCTTTATCAATCTTGCAAGCTATCTTTGAAGGTGAGTATAAACGATCCCAAAGACTTCCTGATCTATTCAAACTAATTTTCTTAAGTTGTACCAGCATTGTTCACCATTCCTTATTACACCAGAATACCTAGTAACTACAAAGCTGCCAAAATTTTTGCAGCTATCGTTACCATAGGTTCTGTGCTAGGAGGGATACTAACACTAAGAACATTTCCTGAGATGATGGGACTAAGTGTATTTTCGTTAGTTATATTAGCAACGATCAAAAGCTTAAGCCTCCGAAACAAGGGGAACACAGTTCAGTCTTTTCTCTTCATGTTCCCCTTACTAGCTTTGTAAGTAATAGAACCTAGAAGACAAAGTTTAGGGACATATTTTGAGTAAAGCCTCTGCGGCTCTTTATATAATCCTGATCAAGGGGAAATAAATACCCAACACGAACATCAGCAATAATGAAACGATTCTTGAATAATTCCAGACCTACATGTGGTTCAAAAGTAAAAATATGTTCTATATCCTCATCGGAGGTAAAAATCATACCACCAATTTCAAAACCACTAAAAGGATTAAAAAAAGTTCGTTGTCCACGGCCTAGATAACGGGGATAGAAATCTTTTCCATAGCAATAGGTCACAATATCATTGATAACATTATCACCGGATTTCTTCTCATAAGGTTTTAAAACGCCGATGACTAAGTAAGCTCTTCCTTTAGTGAACATATATCGAAGAGATCCACCATAATAATCAGTTACCAGGTCTTCAGAAGAATTCTCCAGATGAAAGAAATTTGTCTCAGCACCAGGCATATTGATAAAGTTACCAAAGGCATTATCAGAAGTAAGATCCTGTATGGATTTTTCTGCTAACTGAACCTGGATAACTGATACACCGACCTTGTCTGTCATAGATCTTATGGATTTTTGCTTTTCATATATTTCTTTATCAATTTCTCTTTCTTTATCGAAGAGATCTTTGTAATTGTTAGCATTATTGTTTTGCTTGGGAAGTTCTGATGAATAGACTTCTTTTTGTGATTGAAGATAATCCAATTCAAAATGAATATCATCGATGGAATCTTTGAAATTATTACTTTCAATGATCTTAAGATCAGTTATTCCTAATTGCTCAATCGCCTGGATAGTTAAGTCAAAGTTTTCCTCATTAGAGAACAATTCATAACGGCTTTGTTTAGAAGTATTATCGATATCAGAGCTATTAACAGTGATTACGTAGGTATCTATTATTTTATTAAGCTCTTTATTAGCTTGTTGAATATCATCCACGATCATGTGAACAGTACCATTTTGTTGAAGCTCATCGTCCTGACCAAATATAAAGTTACCTAGCGTGACCGTTAAAATGATTAAAAATATTCCTTTTTTCAATGGAAGCCCCCTGACTTTATGGATAAACATAATATAAAACAGAATCTAAGAAATACAGGATAAGGTCATAGAATTCAACAGTATCAGTACAGTATTTATGTTTTTTTACCCTTATATATGTAAGAATTGAGTGCTACCCAATAAATGTAGCATAGGCCCGAAAGAAAATAGCTATCAGAAACAGGATAATCCCTATAATGACAGGCCAGACAATACTGCGAGGAGTATACTCTTCAGGCATGTGAGGTTTATAGAATAAGGCTTCCTGGATAAAGGTTCCTATTATGGCAAAAACAATATTGATACTAATACGAGGTGTGGAACCTATGATAGAGAGGAACATATTCACACCAACAAACACCAAAGAGGTATAAAGGAAGGCGAAAATAATAACATTGCTAGCCTCTCTGGTCTTCCCTAATCTTAGAAGATTAGAGCGTAATAGCATTCCCCCTAATATACAGGTGAATACAGAGGAAAATATTCTGATTACATTTTTTGAATAAAGGACAGGTTCCTGACTGTTATCTTCTTGGGCCATTAAGAGTACTCCTTAGTAAATTGATCATGAGATTAACATGAATCACAAGGGAACAGAAAGAGATTCCCTTACTTAAGTAGAGGAAATACCTTCTTTGCTTAAACCAATTAAGCTATTGAATAAATGCTTAAGTCTATTTTACCATGTAATGCTGATCTAGTTCCTATGAGAACTTCGTAGACAGTGAGAACTAATCTTCGATATAATCACAGTTATATTCATAACAAAAAGAAGGAGGAATATATGAAGAAACTACTTCTATTACTCATCTCTCTAACCCTTGCTATTGCTGGAATCAGTGCAAATGGCCAAGGCGAAGGAGGAAAAAAAGTATTAAATCGCTATGTTATAGCAAAAATTAAGTTATTTGATCCTGCCCAAATGTCTGACAAATATACAAGTTGGGTATATGGTGACATTGGAGAGGCCCTATTTGACTATAAGTACACAACAGATACTTTTCAGCTAAAACCTTTAATTGCCTCTTCCATGCCAACTGTATCTGATGATGGAATGGTATATACAATTAAGTTGAGAAAAGATGCTTACTTCTATGACCCTTTAAAAGAAGTATTTCCTGAAGGCAAGGGACGTGCTGTTAATGCTCATGACTTTGTTTTCTCCATAAAGAGATTAGCAGATCCTGCTAACGAATCAACAGGTTGGTGGCTTTATGATGGTTATATTAAGGGATTAAATGAATGGGCTGATGCTGGTGCTGATTATGATCAGGAAGTAGAAGGATTTAAAGCTTTAGATGATTACACAATCCAAATGACTTTGA
Organism: Spirochaeta cellobiosiphila DSM 17781; assembly: GCF_000426705.1. NCBI lineage: Bacteria > Pseudomonadati > Spirochaetota > Spirochaetia > Spirochaetales > Spirochaetaceae > Spirochaeta > Spirochaeta cellobiosiphila. The sequence continues at coordinate 126,273 of NZ_KE384558.1, read as the reverse complement.
ATAAACCTTATCCTCAGATTTTATATACTTTATCAATGCCCTATACCTATCCTGTACCAAAGGAAATGATCGATTTCTATGGTGAGGAATGGAAGAATTATGCTATTGGGACAGGCGCCTATTATCTAAATCCGGATGAGACAATTCCTGATGCCCAATATGTGATGGATAAGAATCCTTCATGGCATGGGGGAATATTCCCTGAGTTTAGCGAAGCAGGACCTGAGACAATAAAGATCCTTGGGGAAGACACATTAAAATCTTATGCAAGCAAAAAGCTTCCCTTCGCAGATGAAGTTGTGTGGTACGTTATAGAAGAAAGCAGTGTGCAATGGCTTAAATTCATGAACGGGGAATTAGATTACACAGCCATTCCCAAAGACAATTATGATGCCACCATCCAAGATGGTAAGTTAACACAAGAGATGATTGACAAAGGTATAACATTGAATATTTGGGGATCTCTGGATGTTACATACAACTTCTTTAATATGAATGATCCTATTCTTGGACAAAACAAGAAGTTACGACAGGCAATGTCCCTTGCGTACAACCATGAAAAAGCCCTGGACCTTTTCTACAATGGACGAGCTAAATTAGCACAAACCTTATTACCTCCTGGTGTTGGAGGATATGATCCTAACTACAAAAACCCTTATGCCACTTATGATTTAGAAAAAGCCAAGCAATTGTTGGCAGAAGCGGGATATCCTAATGGTGAAGGATTACCTACCTTAGAATACCAAATGTATAGTGCTTCTACGACACATAGACAAATGGTTGAATTCTTCATTGACTGTATGAAAGCTATTGGAGTTAATGTAGAAGCCGTACCTGGTGACTGGCCCACTTTCAACCAACGCATTGATAGAGGGGAAGTTCAATTAGGTGGTATCGCTTGGGGTGCTGACTATCCTGATGCACAAAACTTCCTACAATTAAATTATGGACCTAATTCTGCTCCCGGACCTAACTCAGCCAATTATAACAACCCTACTTTCAACTCTCTTTATGAAAAGGGAGCTTTCATGCAACAATCTCCTGAAAGAGATGAAATATACAAAGAAGCTGCTCAACTAGCAGCAGAAGACGTTTCATGGATCATGGGTGTTCACCGATTACAATATTTCCTAGACCAACCATGGACTAAGACATACATGTATAAGGACATCGGAGCGGGATACTCTAAGTATATTGACTTCGATCAAGCTGAAAGAGCTTCTAAATAATACTCTTATATTAAAGACAGGAAGGATGATACTTCCTGTCTTTATATTGAATTAGGTGACTACATGATTAATTATATGATTCGACGCCTTTTATATTTTGTCCCCATTCTATTAGGGGCGGCGTTAATTTTCTTTCTTATCTTCAATGTTGTGGGAGGTCAGGACAAATACCTTTATAATCTACTTCCCCAAAAGGCCAGAACATTTGAGCAAATTGAACGATACAAACATCAATATGGTTTAGATAGACCCCTTATTGTTCAATACTTTGAATACGTCAAGCAAATGGTAACCTTTGACTTTGGGCGTTCCCAATCTCGTAAACTTCCCGTTGACCGTTTGATAAAAAGAATGGTTCCCGTTTCTGCGATTCTAACTTTTCCTGCTTTTATAATGGAAATTGCTATTTCCCTGATATTAGCTGGACTTTGTGCTTTCTTCAGAGGAAGGACTCTTGATAAATTTTTGACAATTCTATCGGTATTGGGAATGTCTGTTCCTATGCTGGTATTAATTATGCTGGGACAATATATATTAGCCTATAAATTGAATCTCTTTCCTATATCAGGGTGGCAAAAGGGATTCGGAGCTATCCAATACCTTATTCTTCCCTGGATTCTGTGGGTAACTGTATCAATCGGTTATGATATCAGGTTCTTCAGAACAGCCCTTCTGGAAGAGATCAATAAGGATTATGTCCGGACTTCAAAAGCAAAAGGGATGAGTGAAACTCAGATCATGTTTCGCCATGTTTTAATGAATGCCATGATTCCTATCCTTTCCTATGTGGTCATTCAAATACCCTTTCTCTTAACAGGTTCGATTATGTTGGAGCGATTCTTCAGCATTCCAGGAATCGGTAGCCTCATGGTTGATTCCATTTTTAATTATGACCTGCCCGTTCTTAAAGCTATTGTGCTTGTTTATACCCTATTCTTTGTGGTTTTTTCCTTGGTTACAGACGTTCTGTATGCCCTAGTCGATCCACGAATTAGATTGAGTTAAGGAGGTTATTATGGAACAAACACAAACACCCCCTTTGAAAGAAGGAAAAAGTCCCCTTGCCTTGTCTATGAAACGTTTGGGAAGAAATAAATTAGCCATGGCGGCTTTTGCTGTTGTGGTATTCTATATCCTCATGGCCATTGCCTCTCAATTGAACCTATTTGGCATACATAATATTGCCACACAAAATAATTATGACAATCGTTATGTAATGCCCTTCACCAACTGGAGTCATCCTCTGGGAACGGATAACTTTGGTAGAGACGTTATGGCCAGAGCTGTTATGGGAACGAAGATTTCTCTTTTCTTGGGATTTCTTTCTGGTCTTATTATGATTCCTATTGCTATTGTCATTGGAGCTATAGCTGGTTATTACAGTGGTTATATTGATGACATTGCTACCTATATTATGAGTGTTGTCATTGCTATACCGGAAATGTTGATTATTCTTAGTTTGATACAAGTGGTTGGTCGTAGCTTTTTTACGATCGCCTTTGCCTTTGCGATCACAGGCTGGGTAGGATTAGCTCGTATTATTCGGGGCTCTTTTATGCAATCCAAGGAATTTGAATATGTCCTGGCAGCAAAGAACCTGGGAGCTAGTGATGCACGAATCATCTTCCGCCATATTGTTCCCAATATCTTCCATTTTGTCATTGTTAAGTTTGTTCTTAACTTTGTAAGTGTTATCAAGTCAGAAGTATTCCTGGCTTACATTGGGTTGTCCATTATCGGTGTTCCTACCTGGGGGACAATGCTGGATGACGCCAAACTGGAATTAATGAGTGGTAATTGGCAGAACATGATTGCGGCTACTGGTTTTATGTTTATCTTCCTTGTGTGCCTCAACATTTTTGGTGATGCTGTAAGGGATGCCTTGGATCCAAAACTCAAGAATGTGAATTAGAAGGGGGATATATGTCTACAAATACAAAAAACGTTATTGTTGAAGTCAAAGATCTAGTAACCTCCTTCAATACAGAAGAAGGTAAAGTACATGCAGTCAATGGAGTCTCATTTGATATTCGAGAAGATGAGATCCTGGGACTTGTAGGAGAATCTGGTTGTGGAAAATCCGTAACGAGTCTATCTATAATGGGGTTACTCCCCTGCCCTCCCGGACAGATCGAGTCAGGTCAGATCCTGTATAAAGGAAAAGACCTCCTTCAACTGCCTGAAAAGTCTATGCAAAAAATGCGTGGAAAAGACTTTTCCATGATTTTTCAGGAACCTATGACAGCTCTTAATCCAGTAGCTAAAATAGGAACACAAATATCAGAAGTTCTTGAAGTTCATACAAATCTAAACAAAAAAGAGCGATGGGCTAAAGCTGTCGAAATGATGAAGCTTGTAGGAATTCCTGAAGCAGAAAAAAGGGCTGACTCCTTTCCCCATGAAATGTCCGGGGGAATGCGTCAACGTATCATCATTGCTATGGCTCTCATTAATGATCCCTCCTTGCTGATTGCAGATGAACCAACAACAGCTCTGGATGTAACTATTCAGGCTCAGATTATGGACTTGATACAAAAACTAGGCAGAGAGTTTCATTCAGCAGTTCTCTTGATTACCCATGACTTGGCTGTGATTGCAGAAAACGCAGACAGGGTTATTGTCATGTATGCAGGGCGTGTTGTTGAACAGGCTCAAGTAAATGAACTATTCAAGAATGCCAAACACCCTTATACACAAGGTTTGCTCAAATCGATACCTGTATTGGGTGATCCCGATAAAAAATTGGAATCCATTAAAGGTAGCGTTCCAAGCTTAATCAATCTACCTAAAGGTTGCCCTTTCCTTAATCGCTGTCCTCATGCTTTTGAGCTTTGTGATCAAAGCATGCCTGATAAAACACAGATTACAGAGGATCACTATGTGCGCTGCCATCTCTACACAAGGGAGGAACAATAATTGGATAATTTAGTAGAGGTTCATGACCTCAAAAAATACTTCCCCATCAAAGCAGGTGTGTTCAAACGTACTATTGGACATGTTAAAGCTGTTGATGGTATCAGTCTTAATATTCCAAAGGGAAAGACTCTAGGATTGGTGGGAGAATCTGGTTGCGGTAAAACCACGGCTGGTCGGACCCTTACAGCCCTCTATCAACCTACAGAGGGAGAGTTATTCTTTGACACCCCCCATGATATAGTGGAGAAGGTACTCAGCCTCAAACAGGAAGTACAAGAAGCATTAGCCAAGGGACAAAAGAAAGATCCCCAAATTCTTGCGAAAGTGGCAGAACTAAAAGCTTTAAGAAAGCAATATGATTTGTTTTCTTTTTCCAAGGCTAAGTTGAATCAAAAGCGAAGAGAATTTCAAATGGTATTCCAGGATCCTTATGGTTCCTTGAATCCTCGTATACCTGTAGGTGACATCATTGGAGAAGGTCTGGACATTCACAAACTGTATTCAACTAAAGCAGAAAGAAAAGAACGTATCCAGGACCTGATGGCAAAATCAGGTATTGATCCTTCTTATATTAATAGATATCCCCATGAATTTTCCGGTGGTCAACGACAACGGATTGGTATAGCAAGAGCCTTATCACTCAATCCCAAACTCATCGTTCTGGATGAACCTGTCTCAGCCCTGGATGTATCCATTCAGGTACAAATATTGGAACTATTAGAAAAACTACAATCGGATTTTGACCTAACCTATTTGTTTATAGCCCATGACCTATCGGTGGTTGAATATTTTTGTGATGAAGTAGCGGTCATGTATTTAGGAAAGATTGTTGAAAAAGCTCCTCGTAATGAGCTTTATAACAACAAGCTACACCCTTATACTCAGGCGTTAATATCCGCGGTTCCCGTTCCTGATCCAGAACGTAAAAGTCAACGTATTATTCTGGAAGGGGATGTACCCTCTCCTGTAGCCCCTCCCTCAGGTTGCCACTTTCATCCCCGTTGTTCCCAGTGTATGGAAATCTGTAAGAAGAAAGCTCCGCCTACTATCCAAGTGACTCCCGGACATACGGTGAACTGCTGGTTGTATGCTGAAGACAAGGGAAGTAAAGAGTAGTGTTTTATTCTGCTGCATTAAGCAAAGATGAAAAACAATTGATATTCAAGATGAAGCACTCCATTAGGAGTGCTCTTATCTTTATTTTATTTAGCCTATCAGGAATGTTGGTCTTTACCTTTTCCTGGGAGCAATTCCTTAATTTGACTTGGGCAGGGAAGATAAGCTTACTTCTATGGATTGGATTAAGTGTCATAGGAAGCCTGTACCAGGATCGTTATGTATTTAACAAAGACAAGGAAACCATCTCCATAGAAAGGGGGATATGGCCCCGTCCGATTATAAAAACTCACTCTTTTGATGATCTAGAAGCGGTCATCTTTAAAAAAGTCTTCTCAGATGAATTGTCTAATCAACGAAGTCTTTTTCCCAGGAAGAGACAGTCCTTTGGTTTTAAAATTAAAGGAAAATATTACCTACTTGAAAAATCTGCCTCACATAATGTAGCAAAGGCTTATTATCAAGCCTTTATAGCTTTTTATCCCCGGGAAGTACGAAGGGATGTACTATAAATTCTATCCCTTCTTTTGAATGAGGCCCTGACTACCGGCAGTAAGGATGCCTTCACAGTCCAGTGAGATGAGGCCTTTTTCCTCTTCAACCCAGCCAAGAACATGGGCTTGTTGTTCCATGTCGATTCCTGTACAAGTCCACTGGCTTCCCCATACCATGAATGCTTCACTACCATAGTCCTGTTCAACGACAGGACTATCAAGATCTATAGTAAAGTTCATCATCGCTTTTTTTACAGGACCTTTGTCGCTTATTAGTTTACCCCATAGGTATTTGCCTTCAGAAGAAGTCATGATAACAAGATCCTCAGGCTTTACCAGAACACAGTCACTTTCAGGAAAGCGATCCCTCATAAAAGACTGGCCTTTCAAATCATTAACATAGACCGTCACAGGTTGATCTGTCGTAGTATGAATGTAGATAAAAGTGTCAAAGCTTCCATGACTGGGACTATGAATGCGGCACCATTCGTATCGACCTGGAATATGGGCGAAGGGAGAATAAAACTCTACTTGTTTTGTGTTCATAAGGTATTCCTCTCTATATATTTTAATCAAACAATCCTAATATATCGTCCCGGTTAAGTTGTTTAAAGAGGCTCTCCTCTTCTGATATAATTTCTTCAACAAGGGCATTTTTCTTTTCTTGAAGATGAAGTATCTTTTCTTCTATTGTGTTTTTGACAATCATCTTATAAGACAGAACTTTTTTTGTCTGTCCCATTCTATGGGCCCTGTCAATGGCCTGTCGTTCCGCAGCAGGATTCCACCAGGGATCAAGAATGACAACATAATCTGCAGCAGTTAAGTTTATTCCTACACCACCAGCCTTTAGACTCAATAGAAAGATTTTAACATTGTCATTTTCCTGAAAGTTTTTGATTTCCTTGGTTCGATCATGTGTTTTTCCAGTCAAATAACTATAATCCCACCCCTGTTGCTTACAGTAATCCTTAATAATATCAAGAGCCGTTATGAACTGGCTGAATATAAGAATCTTGTGGTTTTCTTCCTGAACTTCATCCAGAATGGTATGCAAGGATTCCATCTTAGCCGAAGGCAAATGAGACCAATTAGGATCGACCAAAGCAGGATCAATGGCAATCTGACGTAGTCTTAAAAGGGATTTAAAGATTTCCATTTGGGATTTTTGAACCCCCTGTTCTTCAATTAATCCCAGTAGTCGTTGTTTATAATATTCCTTGTATTGATTATACAATTCCTCTTGGCGTTCTGACATTTGTGAGTAATGAACCATCACTTCTTTGGGAGGAAGATCATCTAATACATCCTCTTTTTTTCGTCTTAGGATAAAAGGAAAGACTGTTTTACGTAACGCTTCTGCAGCTTCCTCATCCTGATATCGTTCTATAGGGTTAGAATAGGTAGTGGTAAAATCACTACGGGATCCTAATAAACCAGGATTCAAGAAGCTCATTTGCGACCATAACTCTAATGTATTATTTTCAATGGGAGTTCCTGTAATACTTAAACGATAGCGACTTTTCAAGGAGCGGATGGCCTTAAAGATCTGGCTGGAAGCATTTTTAATGTAATGGGCCTCATCGAGCATTATATAATAAAACTCATGAGTCAAAAACAAGTCCAGGTCATTACGTACAGTATGGTAACTTACAATAACAAGATCATAAGCTTCCCAAGCTAAGTCCTCTTTAACCCGATTTTGTCCTGCATGAACATAGATGCGAAGATCAGGAGTAAACTTAGCAGCTTCTGATTCCCAGTTAGCCATGGTAACAACAGGAGCGATAAGCAAACTTGTTTTTAATTGTCCACGTTCTCGCAATCCTTGAAGAAGACTTAAGGACTGTATAGTTTTTCCCAGACCCATATCATCAGCTAAACATCCCCCAAGTTCATAATCATGAAGGAATAAAAGCCAATTATATCCGTATTGTTGGTAGCTTCTTAAGCTGGCTTTTAAACCTTTTGGAGGTTCTTGCTGGGGGATAGATTCAAAGGTTTGTATTTTGTGATAGATCTCTCTACGTTCTTGAAGAAGCTGTTCTTCTTTATTAGAAATGTCATCATATATGGTATCAATCAAGTTAAAATTAACAGAAGGCACATCCATCAATCCCTGATCATTCAGACCTTGTTTTCTTAGAAACTCTAATCGTCGTAAATCAGTATTGCTTAATACCACATATTCATTCCGAGCCCTTACTAATTGATAAGCCTCATACTGTTCATCCAGCTCAATGGGAATAAAGTCCTCTTCTTCAATACCGGCTTTGACTTCAAACCAGTCTACTTCACTTTTAACAGAGAATTTTAAGGAGGCTTCCAGCTTGACCGGTAGTTCATTGACTCTAACTTGAATGGAGTTCTCCAAAAGTGATTTCCCATAGCTCAACAAAAAATCACCAATGTCCATATCCAAACGGATATCACCACCTTCGTGAGATCCGACTACTGTTGAGTAGTATCCCCTTTCATATCGCAATTTGTCCATGGCGATTCTGGCTAAATCACCCATAGACTTGTTTTCTTCCTGATCATTTCTGGGAATAACAATTTTATAATCTCCAGCACTTTGTTTGACCCATCTTTCTCTATCAGATCTATAGGCGACCAATTCCTCCCCATATTGAAACTGATAATAGATTTCCATTCCCTGTGCTAACGCTTTCAAGGCGAGGATGAGCTTGGGTTTAATCTCTTGAACAACAAGCTTTTCTCCTTGAAATACCAAGTCAATACGTTTGTCATTATTGATGGGATAATGATTGGCCAAGGCATTTATCTCCAGAGCATCCATTCCTTTTCGATGATCATTCAATTCATGCATTAGCTGAATGATCCATTGAGGCCAATCAGCCTGATATAGGGTTAATTCTGTCAGGATAAAAGAGAGCAGTCCTTTCTTATGAAATAATATTCGTTTCCATTCCCATAGGAACTCTTTATCTTCTTCTTTTATGATGAAGTAAGGCTCATATTCGATGGCTCCCTGGAGATTTCTACCTGTTTCTCTAAATCTTATTGATAGACAATCTAAGCTTTTGATTTTAACAATGTCTTGATTATGCCCCCAATAGAGAGGAACAGGCCATTTAAAATTTTTATCTAGTAAAGCTTCTACAGGAACTTGATGATCTGGATAGGAAAGAAAAGTATCCAGACAGCCACCAAGAAACTCTTTATCTTTTTTACCTGCATAAGAAACATCAAAGGGAACAAGATGATCAAACTCTTTGTTCAACATAAGCGGTTCAATTCTCAACAGAGGAGATCCAGGTATTTCTATTTTCAAAAAGTAATAAATATCACGGGTTTCTCTATGGTCTAAAGTTTGAGGGGCATTAACTTCCTGCGGATCATCTTTAGAGAGAGTATTCTTCTGGAATTGGGAATTATCCTTTGGAGAAGGATTAAGTAAATTACCAAAAAGATCTAATTGTTCAGGTAAATCCTTTTCAGACGGTAATTCTCTGTCTTTGCGATACCAGATGTTGAGAGTCTCTATCAGATCGACAATAGGCAAATGTCCCTCTTCCATCTGATGAACCAAGAGAGCAGTGGCATGCCCACAGAGACTTTTTTTTCCACATTCACAGTCTATATTTAACTGGTGCTCATCCCATCTTATATGAACCCACTGGGGAACCTTATCTGTCAAGACTAGTCCTTTCCAGAAATAGGCTTCATGGAATGTATTAAATACACGCTTATCTTTGATAAGATTACGAATACGTAAGGAATTAATTTTATCTAACTGTTGCCTTAGCTGATCAATACTTAAAGAGTGAGCCATTTATTATTTAAGATTGTCCTTTACACACGAAATGGATATGTTGGGCTATAGAAGCATAAGGTTCTATACGACAGTAAGTCCATTCAACAATTTTGAGTTGATCGATGCGATCTTCAAATTCATCACCATTGCTGAATAGGCCGTAAAATATCCTTATACCACCCTTGCTTAATATATCAAATTTCAACTCACTTAGCCATAGTTTTACTTCCGACTCTCTCAAAGGATGAGTTGGGGTTAGGACATTACCAGTCCTTTTCCCAATATAATCTCCTGTATGAATCCTTTTAAAATGAGCATTTACACCGTTTTTTAGAATAAGACGATCACGATTATAGAAGAGAAGGCTCAAATGGCCATCATCCTTTAGAACTTTCTTTAGATTTTCTAAACTTTGCTCTTGTTCTTCCATCCACTCGATAACACCATGAAACAAAATAAGATCAAAAGATTCTTCCACAATAGAGGGCAATTCCTGAATACTGATCTTCTTAAAAGTTATAAGATCCTTTAAACCCTGGACATCAGCTTCCTGTTCAGCTTTTTTAAGCATTTCTGAAGAAATATCAATATGTAATATATGATGTCCCCCCTCTTTTGCTAATAGACGGCTAAACTGACCTAAACCTCCACCAGCATCAAGGACTCGTAAAGGTTTATCATGCAAATGGGGCAAAGTAGACAATAGATCTTTATACAGCACTTCTAATCGCACAGCCCCTTTGGGAGTGGAATAGATGTTATGATCAAGTTTATGAGCTAGATCATCAAAATTTTTGTCACCCAACTATTCCCTTCCTGAAAGGAATTCCAACAATCCTGTTTTGTCATTGTATTTACGATAGAAACAGGACTTACGAGGTTGTCCCAGGGAGTTTTGGGTATGACAGGCACCGGAGCCCATTAATTCCACTTGGTAGATCAGAGCATCTTGATCACAGTCGGTTAAGATAGTATGGACTTTGAGATATTCTCCGGAGGTTTCCCCTTTAGTCCACAACTTTTGCCTTGAAGTAGAGTAAAAGGTTGCCATACCAGAACTTAAGGTTTTCTTAAGAGCTTCTTCATTGACAGAGCCTACCATTAGAATTTCTCCTGTACTAACCTCCTGGGCGACACAGGGTATCAAACCTCCCCTCTTTTCAAACTGGGGAGTGAATTTTAGAGTCTCTTCCATCTAGTCTAGTCCTAATACATTACGTTGTTCTTTCTGAATGATCTTCAAACCTTCTTCTGCCGAATCGAGTAGGGAATTAAGCTCTTTTCTATCAAAGACTCCTTCTTCTCCTGTGCCCTGTATTTCTACAAAGCTACCATCACGCATTACTACGTTCATATCGACTTCTGCAATGGAGTCGTGGGCATAGTCTAAGTCACAGATGATCTGACCATCCACCTTGCCAACACTAACTGCGGCGACCTGACCTAACAGATAATGCTCAGGACCAGAGGCTCCCTGCTTTTTAGCTAACACTCTTAAGGCATCATAGAGAGCGACCCACCCACCGGTAATAGAAGCGGTTCTCGTTCCTCCATCAGCTTGAATAACATCACAATCGATGGTGATACTAACCTCTCCAAGCTTTTCCAGATCAACAGCGGCTCTTAAGCTTCGTCCGATGAGTCTTTGAATCTCCGTACTTCGCCCGTCTTTTTTAATGCCGTCTCTTCGTTTACGCCCTCCCCCTGTAGAACCAGGAAGCATAGAATATTCTGCTGTCAGCCAACCTTTACCACTATTTCTTAAAAAGGGAGGAACCGACTCCTCAATAGTCGCCGTACAAATCACTTTGGTATCTCCAAAGCTTACCAAGCAGGATCCGGCAGGATGTAAAATATAGTTTGTCTCAAATGAGATTGCTCGCATAATAACTCCTCGTAAACAATGCCCCTATTAAACCTTTTATCAAGGGAAATGTCAAAGTCACACAAATATGCTATTCTTTCTGCATGGCTGACACAGGATTTATTGTTCACCGAACTTATTTATACCAGGACAACAAGCCTCAATTGGTTTTTTTGGGGCGTTTGAATCAAGGACAAACTTTTGCCATCATCATAAACACAGAACAACCTTGCTTTTATATTCGTCAATCACAGAGTGTTTTAATTGATATCCCCACACAAGATACGGAGTATAAAACAATAGATGGAGAGCCTGTAAAAAAGTGTTCTTTTCCTAATACTCAAGAATATGACAAACAAGTCAATCATTTGAAAGCTATGGGCATCCGTTTATATGAATCAGACATAGCCTTTCATGACTCCTTTCTTATGGATAAAGGAATTAAAGGACAAATATCTATAGAAGGAACCTGGATCAAAGGGGATCGGGTAGATAGAATATACAGAAATCCTGAGATAAAGAGACAGGAGGAATGGCCTCAATTATCTTATCTTGTCTTCGATATAGAAACAAATCCTTATGAAGATGAAATATGGGCTTTTTCAGCAGTACTACAAGGGCCAAGTGAATCCAAAGAAGGGGTATGGGATTCACGTGATCTGGGAGGGGAAAAGGAGTTACTCACACATTTTCGATCCTTGGTCCAAGAGTGGGATCCTGATATTATAACGGGCTGGAACATCATTGATTTTGATCTGCCTTATGTATTTAAGAGAATGAAAAAACTCGGTGTGACTTCTGATTGGGGACGTTCTAAGGAACCAGCCAGGTATTTTCCATCAGAAGGCAAACAAGGTCCCAGCTATCAAATCCCCGGTCGACAAGTTCTGGATGGTTTAAGAGCAGTTCGTTCCGGACCGGATCAATTCGATGATTACAAATTAGAAACAGTAGCTCAAGCCGTCTTGGGGAGAGGGAAAGAAATTGAAGAAGCAGGGACTGATAAGCTCAAAAAACTAATCGATTTAAGAACTAATAGAAAAGAAGACTTCCTATCCTATTGTCTTGAAGATTCTCGTTTAGTCCGGGATATCTTAGAGAAAACAGGCTTAATGGCATTGACCATACGTAGAGCCGCTTTGACAGGAATCTCGATAACAAAAGCATGGACCAGTATTCAAGCTTTTGAGTTTCTCTATGGAGTAGAACTTCATAAGAGAGCTTATGTACTACCCGATTATGGAGTCGATACCCTTCCAACAGGAGATGCTTTAGGGGGGGCCATCATTACCCCAAAAGCAGGTTTATATAGAAACGTTTTGACCTTTGATTTCAAAAGTCTTTACCCGAGTATCATTAGAAGTTTTAATATTGACCCTCTGAGCTATCTGCCGCCGTATCGTTATCCTGAAACTTTTCCTGCACATAAACGGGAAGAGTTTATTGAAACACCAGGGGGGCAATTATTTAGTAGAGAACCGGCCATACTACCAGAAGTTCTGACAAAGTTTCATAATTACAGGGAAAAAGCCAAACAAAATGAAGACAATATTGCCAGCTTTGTATACAAGATTATTCAGAACTCCATATATGGATGTTTAGGAAGTCCTGGATGCCGTTTGGCAGGTAATGATTTAGCAGGAGCCATTACAGGATTCGGTCATTATTTGCTTAATTGGTGTAAGCAATGGTTCCTGGATCAGGGACATCCCGTCATCTATGGAGATACTGATTCAGTGTTTGTCCACATTCCAGAAGAATTATCTCCTCAAGAACTCTATTCCAAAGGACAATTATTAACCAGGCAGATTAATACAGATCTTAATATACATGTCAAAGAAAAGTTTAACGTCCAGAGTGTTTTGGATCTGGAATTTGAAACGATCTTTGCTCACTTTTTTCTTCCAACCTTAAGACATTCCCTGGACCTTACCCAAGGGCGAGCCAAAGGATATGCAGGATTACCTTGGAGAAAGAATAATGACCAATGGAACAAGGGTAAGTTGATCATAAAGGGAATGGAAGCTGTAAGAAGGGATTGGACCAGACTAGCGAAGGATATGCAGCTAGAATTATTAGACCTTTTATTCACCGAACAAAAGCAAGAAAGCTTTGCTTCCTACTTAAAGGCTCTTGTCAAAGATCTAAAAGAAGGTTTGAAGGATGAACAATGTCAGTATACAAAGATGCTAAGAAAACCAGTAGCGGCCTATACAAAGTCGAGACCACCCCATGTTCAGGCCGCAGCCCTTCTACCTCCCCAAAAGCAACAAGGTCTAATACGTTATTGCATCACAACAGAAGGTCCTCAGCCGGTAGGGATGGGACAGATTGACTACAATCATTATATTGAAAAACAACTTATTCCTATAGCTGAAAGTATCGAAGGAGTACTCTCTTTTAAGATCACTCCCTTCCTGGACAGTACGGGACAGTTGGATTTATTTTAACCCTTCACTATACTTCAATATCAACTCTGTTAACAAATTAAGCTCTATCGATTCCACAGACCATCTATGCCAATATAAAGGAATGGCTATAGGCTTATCTTCTGACAGATCAACAAGATCATACTGATTTTTGTACTCTTGAAATTGACTTTCCGTTAGCATTCCACTAACAGAACCTGCCCCAATGACATGAGGAAAGCCATCTGAAGAAGGTAAATAGTGACTTAACACAGGAGGCTCCGCTTTAGGATTAGTTTGACGTAACCATTGCAAAATCAAAGTATCTTCAGGTGAGAAGTTAAGCACAGGAATAGAGGAAACAACATCCGATATATTAGAGCCTTTTATGTAGCTGTCAACATAAGACCTGGTGGCACAGAAACGATACACCATTTCCCCTAATGACCAGGAACGACATCCCCGGATCTTACCACTGTAGGAACTGATAGCGCCCATAACCTCCCCTTTCATAAGGAGATCCTGTGTCATATCCTGATCTTCTCTCCTTATTTCTAAATAGGCATTTCCTCTTTTGTAGTATTCAGTAATCACAGGGGCAAACCAAGTGGCTATACTATCAGAGTTGACCGCCAAAGGGATTTTAGAAAGGGAATGATTCCTCGATAAGGGATTATTTAGTTCTTTCTCTAATAAATTAACCTTACGACAATGTTCTACCAACACTTGACCAGACTCGGTAGGAGTGGGAGGCTGAGTTCTGGATAGAAGGATTTGGCCAGAAAGCTCTTCCAATAGTTTAATCCTTTGCGTTACAGCAGATTGAGTAATATAAAGTCTGTTCCCTGCTTCTTCAAAGCTACCCTCTTCCACAACTGCTAGGAGAGTTTCCAATAATTTGTAGTCATACATATGTAAATATTAGCATTTCTTATTGTTTATTAAAATTATTAATTATACTTATATCTTTCTTTATTCTATAGTAGGACCATGATTAATGAATACCTAACAGGAGCCCTTACAGGAGCTGGGCTTATTATAGCCATTGGGCCACAGAATGCATTTGTCATTACCCAGGGTCTAAAAAAACAACACAGTTTAATGGTGGCCTTCCTTTGCAGTTTGAGTGATGTTGTGTTAATTGGCTTGGGAGTTCTCGGAATGGGACGAATGATACAAAGTATTCCCTGGTTATTGACCGTTGCGACAATATTAGGATCCCTACTCTTATATTGTTATGGGATTAGAAATTTTATCTCAGCATGGAAAAACAACAATGCCTTTCATGAAGTAGAATATGCCCAACAATCTATCTACAAAACGATCCTTTTTACCTTGGGAATTACCTTTCTCAATCCCTCGGTGTATTTAGACACAATGATATTTTTAGGAAGCATGAGTGCAACCTATGAACATCCTGGAAATTATTACTTTGGATTAGGTGCTATGACCATGTCCTTTGTATGGTTTTTTGGAATATCTATTGGGGCCGTATTACTAGCTCCCTTATTTAAAAAGAAACGAACATGGCAGATACTCGATATTATTCTTGGAATTTTAATGTGGGTCATTGCCACAAAACTTATCTTTTCCCTAGACTATTTTTAGAGTGTGTCAATTCCAGAGACCTAACAGTTCTCTACGACTTTTCTGATATGAATTAGAGGAGATATCTTCAATGGAATAAGGTTTATCAGACTTTATACATTGAATATCTCTTTCTTTATTTATGTAATAAATATCGTGCCCCAGTAGTAGCGCCAGATCTATATCATGAGTTACCAGTAAAGTGGTTATCCTGTGTTGATCCCAAAAAGATCTGAAGTATTGTATTAATTCCTTTTTCAGAAACCAATCTAGTCCCTGGAAGGGTTCATCCATTAGAAGTAAAGAAGAAGAGTAAGCAAAAGCCCTTGCCATAGCGACTCTTTGTTTTTGCCCACCAGAGAGGGTTTCTGCTTTCTGATCACGTACAGGACTCAGTTCAAATCTGGTAAGTAAATCCTCTATGGAAGTTTTATGAGGTAGCACATAGTTTATATTCTCACTAACAGAAAGCCAGGGAATTAATCTTGGTTCTTGAAACAGATAACTGATTTTGTCCCTTTGTACTCCGGTAATAAGTCCTTTTTCTGGTTTTAACAAGCCACCTATTAGATTCAATAATGTTGTTTTTCCTATTCCTGAAGAACCGATGATTACTGAAATTTTTTCCTTTCCAAATTGTACATTTAAGTTTTCAAAGAGGGAGTTTATTCCATCATAGGAAAAGGAAAGACCATTAATCTTAATCATGTTTATGGCTCCCGGTTTTAAAACAATAATCTATAATCAAACTGATAAACACAGCCCAAATAGTCCAGGCCATAACATGATCAGTTTCAAGATATAACTTATGCTGCCATAATCCAGTACCAATACCATGTACAGGACTAGCTAGGACCTCAGCGGCTATAATAGCTTTGAAACCAATACCTATAGCCATAAGGCTTCCTGTTTTAAGATAATTGCTTAAGAAGGGAAGATAGAGACACTGGAATTGTTTGAATCGGGAGACACCATAGATATGGGACATCTCTAATAATTTACCATCCATATCCTTTACCCCCTGTCGTACGGCCCCTTCAATGAGAGGTATCATTACTAAAAGAGATACAAAAATAGGGACTCCATAAGAGGGAAGCCAGATAATAGCCAGAACAACAATGGCTAAAACAGGAGTTGTCTTGACAAAACCTATAAAGAGAGCAAAAAAGCTTTGTACAGGTTCGTGCTTTCCTGAAAAAAAACCCATTGGGAGAGCTATCAATAAAGACAAACCATAAGCAATAAACAATCTCACAAGAGAATGAAAAATATGAACATAAGTGTCAAATTGGGAAGCCTGTTGAAACCAGGCCTTTGCTACAGCCAGGGGAGAAGGTAAAATAAGGGAGGTATGTACTTGAAAGGACAAGACATACCAACCCATTATCAGAACAATCCAGGATAGAAAAGTTATTCTTCTATTGTTCAAAATAGAAGAACTCTTCATCAGGAATCTGTCCTCCTACACTAGCAGGATTTTGATCATAGAGAACTTTTAAATAATCAAGAACTGCTCTTTTTGATTCAAAGGCTGGTACCAGACTGATATTTAGCCGGGGAATAGCCTTTGCTGCTATAGCAGCAGGAACTCCCACTTTCCATTTCTCTACAAGTTTACCAGCTTCTACCGGATGGCTGACAACATAATCAACTGATTGGCTATACGAGAGAAGAAAGGAAGAAACAACTTCCGGATGTTCAAGCAAGGAGGTCTTCATAACTAACCCAGTCATAGGATAGGTATTACCTTCTTCACTTACCTCTTTCCAAGATTTCTGTAAATCCAAGCTTACTTTTAGTTCTGAATTCTTTGTTGTAACCATAGTCACAAAAGGTTCAGGAATTAAAGCTGTGTCTACTACACCGCCGATTAAGGCTGCAGCTAAGTCTGTTTGGCTATAACTAAAGTCTAGTTCAACATCTTTTTTAGGTTCCAGATTATGCTTGGTTAATAAATAATTGAAAACAAGCTCAGGAGTAGCCCCTTTGCCGAGACTATAGACGGTTTTACCTTTTAAGTCTGTCCAATCTTTAATATCAGTTCGAGAGGTAACCAAGTACAAAACCCCCGAACCTGTTGTCGCTACCATTTTATAAGGAAGCCCTTTATTGTAAAGTACAGCCGCAAGATTAAGAGGTAAAACAGCCACATCCAACTCACCTTTTGCCAATTTGGCAACAGCGACATCAGGGCTGGGTAATAACTCAAAGTTTGCCGTACCGGGGGATTCGAACATTTGAATCATACTAAAAGCTGTGGGCCCTTTTAAGGCAGCAGCGTTTATTGATACAACTTCTTCTACAGGCAGGGATTTCTCTTCCTTAGCCCCACCTGCCCATAAGCAAAGGCTACTTAATAAAAGGATAGTAATAGATAAATATTTCTTCATAGAAGAAGATTACACTAAGCCTTCTTCTGTGGCAACTGCCATTTCCTCTGGATAATCATCAATATCATCAACTTCAATAGAATACAGTGAGAAGTGTCGTTCTTCTTCACTCACTAGATTTTCTAATTCATGTTCTGCTTCATGTTTGGTCATAAAGGCTCTTAAAGGTTCATCATTATCGTTCTGGATAAACCATATTTCACTAGACATACCTGCACCTCCCTATAGGACTCATCTATCTTATATTTTAAATAAATCCTAAGGGAAATGCTCATTAATTCGTAATTATTTCACATTCACTTACTCTAGCGAACCATGATAGTAGTTGACACCAATCCTATCTAAAACAAAAAAGTGATTTTTTAACAGGACTTTAAAATCATCCCATGTTAATGGAGCTTTACCATGCCAGGCTTTTTCCGCAAAGGCAATAACTCGTGGAAAGGCCATTCGTTCAACAGTCTGTTCATTTCGCATATATTCTGTCCAAATCTGACCTTGAATACCCAAAATCTTGTCTTGTTTATCTCCTAAAGGAAGAAAGGGATCATGATTATATAAAGCTTGACAGGACGTAAAACCGCCAAAAGCCAGAGGATCATTATCAGGGGAACCTTGATAATGATCAAAATAAAAGAATCTTTGATCATTAATAATAGTAGGTAGCTCTAGAGATAAGGCCTTGGCGGCTCCTTTATCACTTTGCCAGGACATGATCAAACAATCATCAGGGGCTTTACCATCAAGGATTTCATCCCAGGCTACCAATTTACGACCTTTACCATTAAGATGTTTACTTACTTCCGTCATAAACCAACCTTGGAGCTCTTCCACATCTTCAATGCCTAATTCAGCCATTTGCCTCTGAATCCCCTCATGCTTCTCCCATTGGGTCTTAAGAGCTTCATCGCCACCTAAGTGAATATACTCAAAAGGAAAGAGTTCCATAACTTCATCAAGGATAATCTTCATCGCTGCGATAACTTCTGGACAAGGATTAAGAATAATCTCACTAATCCCCCAATCCTCTTTAACAATAGCTGGTTCTACTTGACATCCCCATTCGGGATAAGCAGTAATAGCAGCCTGCATATGTCCAGGCATATCAACTTCTGGAACAACTTCAATGCCTCTCTTTTTAGCATGAGCCACTACTGATCGAATCTCCTCCTTAGCATAGTAACCACCATATGATTGAGTATCATAAGTCACATGATCGTTAAGCTGATGGCTAATTCGTGTTTTATGACGATTAGCGGCTATCGTATTAAGTTTGGGAAAGGAATCAATCTCAATGCGCCAACCCTGATCATCAGTAAGATGCCAATGAAAACGGTTAAAACGATGAAGGGCCAGTATGTCAATAAACTTCTTAATCCAGGCAATACTCTGCATATGTCTTGAAGAGTCTAGATGCATGCCTCGCCACTCGAGTTTTGGCTGATCCGTTATATTAACACAAGGAATATTAGCTATGCCATTTTGGTAGTTATAATGGGATAGTAGGATTTGAAAAAAGGACTGATAGCCATGTAGAAGAGATAAATCCTTATCTCCTTTGATAATCACTTGAGAGTCGGACATACTTATCTGATATTCATTAATTCCTAATTCGGAATCGATTCTGAACTCAATATCAGCCTTTTCTGATACAATAATGGGCTGAAATAAAAGATATTTGGGATAATCTTCATTTAATAGAGTAGTAATAATCTCTGGCCCTTTAAATCTTGTTTGGGCGGAAAGGATAAATTCTCCATTCAATTCTTGCCACTTTTGTGGTGTTGGTATTAATTTCATGAGCCTATTATATATCAGCATTTACGTCATTAACAGGAACAATTTAGTAGGATTGCATGATTTATGACTAGCTTTTTTCCTGCAACTTTATTAAATTAGTCCAGCTCAGGTCTCACATCTTCTTGTCTTAATAATCTTTACAAACAAAGACCTCAAATTTTTATTCAACTCGAGGAGTCTTTATGCTGAAACGAATCAGCGTAACAGCAGTGCTGTTTACTATTTTCACAATTTTGAGCGTTCAAGCTCAGGAAGCATCCTTTCCATTAGACAAATTTGTCATTTCCAGTAATTTTGGCTACAGAGAACCCGTTATGGGAGGAAGAGGAGAAGGATTAAAACTACATAGAGGGATAGATATAGTTGGTCCACCTAATGCCCCTATAAAGGCAGTATTACCAGGAGTTGTAGTGGAACACTGGCCTGCTCCCAATGGGTATTTCAAAGGTCATCCTACTTATGGAGGCATGGTTGTTATTGATCACGGGAATGGACATCTTAGCCTCTATGCCCATATGAAAAAGACCTTCGTTAAAGAAGGTCAAAAAGTTGATGCCGGTGAAGTCATAGGAATACAGGGAGCCACCGGTATGGCTACCGGTGATCACCTGCATTTTGAGTATTTAACAGATCCACTTCAGTTTCTAAGTTCACTCCCAACGAAAGAAAAGGGAGGAAATTCCTAAGAAAACCAAGGTCATAATTGATAAGATAAGCAGTTGTGGCCAAATTTGATAGAAACCTGCGCCGTCAATCATGACGGCACGGGTGGCTGTCAGAAAATGTGTCAAAGGAAAAAATTGCGCCGCTTTCTGAATAAAGACAGGTGTTCCTTCCAGGGAGAAGAATACACCGGAAAATATCATCATTGGGAAGGTCACCAAATTAATTAGACCACCGGCCAATTCTTCATTCTTAATTCGGGCTGCAAAAATAAGTCCCATAGAAATCATACAGAGAATGCCAAGACTTAAAACAACAACTAGCCAGAGGTAAGATCCAACCACAGAAAAATGAAGGAATAAATTGGTACCAGCAAAGACAAACACCGATGTTAAAAAGACAATAATAAAACGGCTTGCCATCTGAGCTGACACAAAAGTGAAAGGATTAATAGGACTTGCCTTTAATCGTTTAAGAACACCATTCTTACGATAACGGACGATAACAAATCCAACACCATAGAGACAACTAAACAGCATACTCATGGCAATGATTCCCGGCACTAGCCAATCGACATAACGAACAGCCTTTCCCGCCACTTGCTCCCTATGAAATGAAGGATAAGCTTTCTCTAAAAGGGGTTCCAAAATAAAAGAGGAATTGGCTTCATTATTCAAGTAATACATTTGGTTATCAAAGTCTATAATTAAATCAATCTGATGTTGCTGTAATTTTCGTAAAACCACATCAACAGGTTCATGGTAGTCAATAACTTCCATGGCAGGGTTATCCAAAATAGTATCTAATTCATAGGAACTGGTGGAGTACACTCCATGCATAACACCCACTTTAAAAAGAGCATCATCACCTCGTCCAAAAGCTATAGCAAAACCAATTACCAATAAAAAAGGAAAGGCCAGATTCCACATAAGGGAGCCGCGATCTCTCACATATTCCATAGTTCGTGCCTTGAATATGGCATAAAATTTCTTCATATCGTTACCCTTTATGTTCTTAAAGAAGACCCTGTTAATTTAATAAAAAGATCTTCTAAATTCGGTTTGTGAATACTAAGGCCTTCCAAATTGACGTTGAGGCCCAGCAATTGTTTCATGGTTTCATCCAAATTATTAGAAATGATTTCCACATAATCTCCATTGATTTCGGCATTAGGAATATCAATGGTTATCCCTTGATGGGGAACCTTTACAAGAGCCCCTTTGAAATACTTATCCAATAGAGCCTCTGACGTATCAATTTCCAATATTGTTCCATGGTCCATAATGGCTATCTGGTCACACAGGACTTGAGCCTCATCCATATAATGAGTTGTCAAAAGAACTGAGGTTTTTTCCGCTTTTACCTTTTCGATTAGAGACCAGAAATTACGTCTGGCGGCAGGATCTAAACCTGTGGTGGGCTCATCTAAAAATATCATCTCAGGATGAGGGATAAGAGCTAAACCAAGAAGCATACGCTGACGCTGTCCTCCGGATAATTTTTGATTATCCCTATCCAAAATATCCTGCAATGAACAAATCTCTATGATTTCCTCAAGGGACCGAGGATGAGGATAGAAGGCTCTAAACATCTCAATGGTTTCTTTGACCGTAATAAACTCGGGCAGAGCAGTATTCTGGAATTGAATTCCCACATTTTCCTTAAATCTCTGACCAATAGGATTATCTCTAAAGAATACAGTCCCCTCTGTAGGACTAAGTATTCCTTCCATCATTTCAATCGTCGTTGTTTTGCCTGCTCCATTCGGACCTAATAAACCAAAACAAATACCCTCGGGAATCTCAAAACTAACTCCCTTAACGGCATCCACACCGGGATAACGCTTTACTAAATTTTCAACACGCATTATTGATTTCATAAGCATGAAGGTAAGAAATTATAAGACAGATAGCAAATAGAATTTACTTTTCTTTCCAGGGAATTCGATTATTCAAAATCTGGATCTCCTCATCAGTTTCTTCATTGATCTGAGGTATGTATTTAGCCATAATCTGCTGCATTAAAGGATTAGTAAAATAATGATAGCTTGATACATGATGACTGGAAAAACCTCTACGTGCTTTATGGGGAGATCCCATTCCCGGATCAAAAGAAGAAATGCCCTTCTGGATACAATACCTAATAGGTTCATAATAACAGAGAACGAAATGAAGACAATCATGATATTCCAAAGTCCCCCAATATCGACCATAAAGACAATTATTATCTTCAAAGAGCAGAGACATAGCAATATTACGACCATCCAATTGAGCTACGAAGACTCTTATCCCTTTGACTAAACCATCACCTAAGCTCATAAAAAACTCTTTACTTAAATAAAGGGCACCCCAGGGACCAAATTTTTCATTAGTTATATAATAACAGTCCCAGATGAACTCTAATATTTCAGGAGTAAGATCTTCTTCAGTGAGGATTTGAAATTGAATACCAGCCTCCTGAACAGTACGCAACTCTTTTTGAATATTACGCCTTTGATTCTTTTTAAACTTATATAGAAAATCTTCCATACTTCCATAGTTCTGGTTGGACCATAGAAAATACTGATGAGTCCATTCCACAAAGTCACCCTGAGGTGGTTCCTGATCAGCTTTCCACCATAATAAATGAAGAGAAGGGTATCCTCTCTCTGTAAGCAGAGACTTAGCCTTATCTATTAATAAATTCCTGACCTCAGAATATTCCTGTGACTTAATAAGAATGGCAGTTCCTGGTGAAGCTGTAAAAGCCTGGGTTCCCACCAGCTTGGGATAATAACTCACACCTATCTGCTGAGCCACATTTGCCCAGGCATAGTCCCAAACAAATTCTCCCTGGCTATGCTTTTTTTCATAAAGACAGAGGCAAGCGACAAGAACATCATCCTCCCATGCTGTTACAAATATAGGTTTCCATCCATTATGGAAATGAAGAAGTCCTACCTGCTCTAATTTGTGAAGCCAGTGATACTGAAAGAAGGGGGTCGCCTCTTTCTGGAGAAGAATCCAATCAGATTCATCAATGTCGTTAATTGAATGAAATAGTTTAATGTCCATACTATAGAAATTACCCTAAGTAAGACAAAAGAACAAATTGATTGTGATATTCCTATTTTCCCTCTATCATATTGTATACAGAAAAGTGAGGAGGCATCATGCGTATCAAATCAAAGCTCATCGGCTTTTCCAGCATATTTATATTTGGAATGTTAGTTATATCTTTGATACAGATAGTGGATCAAGTTTTGGTTGGGCAACTCAAAGACTTCCAATTAGAATTAAGTAAAAACATAGCTGATTGGCAAAATCTAAGAATGTCGACTAACGATTTGATCAACAGTAGAAGTGGTTATGTAAAAGTAAAAGAACGTGAAAAGGAAGCACGTCAGCGTTTGGAGAACAGTTTGTTGATTCTGGAAACTCATCCCGGGCGTAGACTGTTAAGAGAAGAAACACAAAAAAAACTAGAAGGGATTCCCCGGCTTTATGGCAACATTGAAAATAAACTAGATACAATCGAAACCAATTTTGCTGATTTGGAAACATCAGACGTGTTACTTAAAATGCAAACTACAGACCTAAAAACGGTCACCTTGCTAATGAATGAGGACATAGGAACTATGGCCGCTTTGTCTTTCAGTGTTCTTAATAATCAGATCCAATCTGTCCTGGTTTTCTTTGAAACAGGAATCGAGATTGTAACGGAGACAAGAAACTATGTAGACACTGAAATCAACAAGATACAACAGATATTCTTATATATTTCTGTTGGTTCTTTTATCTTTCTATCCTTTTTATCGATTCTGGCAGGAATAAGGTTTGCCTCTTCCTTAAGTCAAAGACTACGTTTAATGGAAGACGCTATGAAAGAAGTCTCATCGAAAAATCTGGCTCTTGATATAGAATTGAAAGGTAAGGATGAAGTTAGTAATACAGCCAAGGATTTAAACAGTCTCA
This sequence comes from Spirochaeta cellobiosiphila DSM 17781, assembly GCF_000426705.1. Lineage (NCBI taxonomy): Bacteria > Pseudomonadati > Spirochaetota > Spirochaetia > Spirochaetales > Spirochaetaceae > Spirochaeta > Spirochaeta cellobiosiphila. Next base: position 102,075 of record NZ_KE384558.1, on the reverse strand, counting down.
TTGGTTCCCTGAAAGATTTCTTTGGAGCCACCCAAATAGCCAGTACGGATATTAGATCTCACGGGGAAGATATATCTGGCGCCACAGAGGAGACATCCGTAGCCCTTAATCAAATAGGGAAGAATATTAGCTCTATCAAAACATTAATTGAACGGATTCATGTAAGTGTTAAATCCAACTTCACCTCTATCAAACAAATCTCCACTAACATTGACAGGCTTAGTGACAAAACCTATGAACAATCGAATCGAAATGATGATACATCCGCCTCAATAGAAGAGATGGATGCCTCTATCAAAAGCATAGCCCGTTTAGGTAGTGAAAGAAAAGAACAGGCTATGGAGTTAAAGAACGTAGTAAATCTGGGCGGTGAAAAAGTAGCCAATACAAATCAGATCATTACTGATGTTGCTAAAGAGATAGACAGTTTGCTCGAAATCACTAGCTTGATAAAAGCCGTAAGCCAGCAGACAGACCTCTTAAGCATGAATGCCGCAATAGAGAGCGCCCATGCAGGGGAAGCCGGAAGGGGATTTAGCGTAGTAGCTGAAGAAATCCGTAAATTAGCAGAAAACACATCGGAGAATGCTGTTCAAATAGATAATTCCCTATTAGGAATGATCGAACAAATCAAAATGGCCCAAGAAGCAGCACATACAAGCTTCGATGTGTTTGAACAAATCAAAGAGACTGCCGATCAGCTAACAGAAGCCTTAACAGAGATCATTGAAAACATGTCTGAACTATCCCAGGGAAGTCAAAGAATACTGAAATCTACCTCCGAAGGCACTGAGATGATAAAAGCCATTCGTAACGAATCCCAATCCATAGATGATCAAAGTAAGGATATTCAAGAAACCATGCGTATACTGGATCAAATATCTGATGAGGCAACACTGGGAATAAAAGAAATAGAATTAGGTGTTCAAGAAATAAACGATGCTATGAATAATATAAAGAAACTTAACATATCCAACCAGGAAAAGATCAATCATTTGGATACAGACGTTAGGGGATTTAAACTAAATTAGGACACAGCCTATACTAAAAAAAGCTGTTACAATCTAATACTTGTAACAGCTTTTCTCTTATTTATTTAACAATAATTCTAAAGAAACGTTTCTTACCAGCTTTAAGAATGATATCCCCTTCTTCATCTATATGAGAATCATTCACCACATAATCAATATTGTTATACTTCTCTCCATTGATAGCAGCGCCGTTCTGTTGTACTAAACGTCTAGCTTCACTCTTGGATTGGCATAAGCCCACTTCTGTGAATAGATCCATAATATTAATACCGGCTTGTATTTGAGCCTGGGAGTATTCACCAGAAGGCATACCTTCCTTGCTACCGGCGCCCCCTTGACTAAAGGCAGCACGTGCACCATCTAAGGCTTTTTGCGCTTCTTCCTCACCGTGGATCAATTTGGTATATTCAAAAGCCAGGATTTCCTTGGCTCTATTAATATCCTTTGCTTCTGTTCCAGCTGTGAGAGTTTCAATCTCTTCTAATGACAAGAAGGTGAATAATTTAAGGAACTTCTTAACATCTCTATCATCAACATTACGCCAGTATTGGAAGAAGTCAAAGATGGGACACATATCAGGATTAAGGAAGATAGCGCCCTTCTCTGATTTACCCATTTTCTTACCATCAGCTCGTGTGATCAAAGGAAAGGTAAGACCAAAGACTTCTTTACTTTCCATTCGTCTGATCAAATCAATACCAGCAACAATATTACCCCACTGATCATCACCACCAATCTGAAGATGACAATTTTCTTGTCGATTTAATTCCAGGAAGTCATAAGACTGGAGCAATTGGTAGTTGAATTCCACAAAGGACAAACCTGTTTCCATTCGTTGTTTATAAGCTTCAAAAGTCAACATACGGTTAACAGAGAACTGACTACCAATCTCACGTAAGAAATCAATATAATTAAGATTCGCCAACCAATCTGCATTATTCATCAACTTACCAGAACCATCATCAAAGCTAATGAAGTTCTTGAGTTGGGCAGCTTGGGCTTCCCCATTCTTAGCTATATCCTCATAGCTAAGCATCTTACGCATTTCTGTCTTACCAGAAGGATCACCTAAACGGGCCGTCCCTCCCCCTATAAGAAGGATAGGATTATGTCCCGCATTCTTAAGATGAGTCATGGCAAAAATAGGAACCATATGCCCCACATGAGCACTGGGACCCGTAGGATCAATGCCGGAATAGAAGGTCACAGGACCTTCTTTCATCTTCTTGTTCAATCCTTCAATATCTGTACATTGTTGGAGGAATCCCCTTTCCAGGAGACTCTTCAAACCTGGATCTAAATCCAATTGGGATGCTTTTTCTAATAATTCAGACATTAAAATTCTCTCTTGTAATTCTTGATTTCACTTCTGATACGATTAGATAATTCACTAATAGGAACACGAACCTGTTCCATAGAATCTCTGAATCGAAGAGTAACGGTCTGATCTTCCTTCGTATCATAGTCCACAGTAAGACAGAAAGGAGTACCAATCTCATCTTGACGTCGATATCTCTTACCAATGGCACCGCTTTGATCATAGAAAGTGGCAAAGTCTTCTCTTAGTTCCAATTCGATTTCCTTAGCCAGTTCAGCTAATCCATCTTTCTTCACAAGAGGAAGAACCGCTACGGTTAAAGGCGCGATAGCAGGATGGAAGTGAAGTACCGTTCTCACATCCCCTTCGGCGATTTCCTCTTCTTCATAAGCATCGGATAAACACATAAGAACAGTTCGAGTCAAACCAACAGAAGTCTCAATGACATAAGGAATAAAGACTTCATTAGTCTCAGGATCCCGATAAGTACAGTCTTTCTTCTTACCAGAGAACTCGGCATGACGACTAAGGTCAAAGTCTGTTCGGGAGTGAATCCCTTCTAATTCCTGCCATCCCATAGGGAACTCATATTCAATATCAAAAGCACCCTTAGCATAATGAGCTAATTCATCGGGACCATGTTCATGGAAACGAAGCTTTTTATTATTAATACCTAACTTATCATAGTAAGCCATTCTTTTTTCTTTCCAATAAGGGAACCACTCTTCATCCGTTCCTGGCTTAACAAAATATTGCATTTCCATCTGTTCGAACTCACAAGTTCGGAAGATAAAAGATTTGGTCGTTACTTCATTTCTAAAAGCCTTACCTACCTGGGCAATACCAAAGGGAAGTTTTAATCGGCTAGTGTTTTCCACATTCTTGAAGTTAACAAAGATCCCTTGGGCTGTTTCTGGCCTGAGATACACTTTAGAGTTTTCATTACGAACAGGACCTAAGTTGGTACTAAGCATGAGGTTAAAATCACGTGGTTCGGTGAAGCTATCCTTATTGCCACAATTAGGACAGGGAGCACTTAAATCTATATGGTCAGCTCGGAATCTCGCATTACATTCCTTACAGTCAACCATGGGATCATTAAATCCTTCCACGTGACCAGAAGCTTCCCAAGTTCGTGGGTGCATTAAGATGGCAGCATCTAATCCAACAATATTATCATGAAGCTGGGTCATTTCCTTCCACCAGAACTTCTGAATATTATTCTTAAGAGCTATACCTAAGGGACCGTAATCCCAGGCGCCATTAAGACCACCATAGATTTCACTCGATTGAAATACAAAACCGCGTCTCTTACTTAAAGAAGTTAATTTGGCTAGTGTTACTTCTTTATTGTTTTTACCATCTGCCATATTTAGTTATCTCCATTTTCATTATCTTGTAAAAATTTTAGCGCCCCATCAATCCGTTTCATAGTCACATCAGAACCAATGAGCATCATGCTTTCAAAAAGCGGAGGGGATTGTTTGGTACCTGTTACTGCTACACGGACAGGCATCATTAAGTTGCCCAGCTTCCACCCTTTGGCTTCGGCCAGATCATGAAATACCTGTTCATTTTCCTCTACTGATCGCTTCTCGAATCCTGCCAAAGCTTCCTTTGCTGATTGAAGGATCGTGATGACCTCAGAAACTTCAACCTTTTTGGGTAATAGATCTTCTATGGTCCAAGTGTTGACATCAGTCAAAATGAATTTCAAAAGGTTTACAGAATCAGATAATAACTTCATCCTTTCATGGATCAAAGGGATACAGGAGTCTATCAACTGATCTTCAGTAGAAGTAACAGGATTACTGACCATACCTGCCTTTTGTAGATAAGGCATAATCAGGGGTTTAACTTCTGACTCTGGTGTTTTTCGTATGTACTGTCCGTTAAACCAATCCAGTTTTTTATAATCAAAAACCCCAGGGGCTTTGTTTATTTTATCTATTGTAAATAGTTGTTCCAGGTCTTCTTTTGAAAAGAACTCTCTACTGTCATCATAAGACCATCCCACCAAGTCAACATAATTGATAATGGCTTCAGGAAGATATCCCCCTTCTCTGAATTGAATGAGAGAGGTGGCCCCATGCCGTTTAGACAGCTTTTGACCATCTTTACCCATAACCATAGGAAGATGACAGAATTGAGGAGCCTCCCATCCAAAAGCCTTGTATAACAAAACGTGAAGTGGACCAGAGGGAATCCACTCCTGAGCTCTTAGGACATGAGTTATTTTCATATGATGGTCATCAATGATATTAGCCAGGTGATAAGTAGGCAGACCATCAGATTTCATGATCACCGGATCGGGACTGATGTCTTCATTTTTCCGTTTAATGGTTCCCATGATCAAATCATCAAAATGAGTCTTGCCTTCAAGAGGTATCTTAAATCGGATGACATGTTCTTCACCCTCTTCGATTCTTTTTTTTGCTTCTCCAGGATCTAAATCACGACAATGTCGATCATAGCCTTGAATCTTGCTTTTTGCTTTCTTCTGTTCTTCCCTCACCTGATCCAAACGTTCTGCACTACAGAAACAAGGATAAGCATGGCCCTCTTCAATAAGCTGATCACAATACTTTTTATATAGATCAGAACGTTGGGATTGAATATAAGGACCATAGGGACCGCCCACATCTGGACCTTCATCCCAATGAATGTCTAACCACTCAAAAGTATCATATAGATCCTGTAAGGCCTCCTCACTAAACCTTTGCTGATCCGTATCTTCAATACGAAGAATAAATTGCCCGCCCTGGGCTCTGGCAAAGAAATAATTAAATAAAGCAGTTCTTACACCACCGATATGCTGCTTGCCCGTTGGACTAGGGGCATAACGTACTCGTACACTCATAGGTTTACCTTCCATAGGGGAGGATTATAGCTGTCAATGGGTGTCTTGTAAATTACCTCACCAAGAACTTTGATGACCAAAGGTCATAATCAAAGCTCATAAGAAGTTCATCTAATTGTTCTGTGCTTATTGGTTTACTTATGAGATACCCCTGGATTTCATGGCAGCCCGTATCATCAAGGAAGGCAAGTTGCTCCCACCGTTCGACCCCTTCTGCTACGACCTTAAGATTTAATAGATGACTCAAGTGCAATATGGTTTCCACTATACCCGAATGCTGTTCCACATCAGGAAGAGAATCTATAAAAGATTTGTCAATTTTGAGAACATCCAAGGGGTAATCCTTTAGATAGGCTAAGGAAGAATATCCCGTACCAAAATCATCCATGGCAATGCTGATTCCCATAGCTCGGAATTTATCAATCACATTAGTAGATTGACTTAAGTGATTCATGGCAACAGTCTCTGTGATTTCCAGTTCCAGCAGAGAAGGAGATAGTTGAGATAATTTTAATGCCTGTTTAACAGTATCAAACAAAGAAGGATCACTGAATTGAACACCTGACACATTGATAGCTACAGAAATAGGATAAGCTAAAGTTTTATTAAGATCAGCAATATCCTGGCAGGCCTTAAAAAGAACATGGGTTCCGATAGGAATGATCAACCCTGTATCTTCCGCAATAGGAACGAATTCTTCGGGTGAGAACAACCCTTCTTCAGATTCCCATCGAATCAAGGCTTCCACTCCTGTAATACGACGATGATTCAGGTTTAGTTTAGGTTGATAAAGGATATGGATTTCTCCTTTATTAAGACTATCCCGCAGGAGCAATTCCCTTTGGATTCTGGATTTTATGGGATTACTGAAACGATCTTCATAATAGGTGATCTGTCCCATTCTATGGGTTTTACCTCGATGAAGAGCCAGATAGGCACGATCTACAACCTCCAGCAAGCTAGCTCCATCTTCGGGATACAAAGCCACTCCCATAGATAATCTCACAACCAACTGGTTAAAATCGGGAATCACCAAAGGCTCTTTAAATGCGTTAATGATAGAATCCCAGAACTCTCTTGAAAGTTCTGGGTCAACAGGATTCCAATAGACGATACAAAATTCATCCCCCTCCAGTCGGGCAATAAACAGATTATGTCCATATTCGAATTCTCTCAACTTATCCACCACAGTTCTTAATATCTTATCACCAGCATAATAACCAAAAGCATCATTGTAGTTTTTAAACTGATCAATATCCACGATGGCTAATTGAAAAGGCCTTAAGAGATCCTGCTTAAGATATTCCTCCACATATTCCAGGAGAAAACGTCGGTTAGGAAGATCAGTCAGGGAGTCATGCTTCGCCTGATAGATAGCAACACTCTCTAATTCTCTTTCTTTAGTGACATCCTCAATAACGCCCACCCAATTCTTGAGAACACCTTGTTGATCCAAAATCGGTTGAAGTCTGGTATGCTGGATGTACTCACTACCATCTTTACGATGACCTACGAGATCTTTCTGCCATTGTCCCTCAACTTTCAATATTTCATTAATCTGGTCCTGAGGAGGATGGCTATCATTTATTTTCCAGAAAGGTAGATCAAAAAAATTACAGCTCAATAGATTATCAATACCCAGGATTTGACAAAAAGCCCTGTTGGTTTTTAGAATATTATAATTCTTATCGGTGATCACAATACCCTCTCTGGCATTTTCTACAAGGGATTGGGAAAGGGTCAATTCTTCTGTTTTCTTGCGAACCTGATAACGGAGAATAAATAAAAATCCAAAAAAGATACTGAGAGCTATGCCCAGAGAACTAGCAAAAAACACCACCAGCCAAAACAATTGTTTTCTGGAGGAGGCAGAGAAAGAAAACCATTTATCCCATAGATCATAATAATAACTGTTCGTATCCGTTTTTAGTTCTTTATATCGATCCATGATTCTATCAAGATCACTCTTAAAAGGATTGTTTATATTAGTAACAGGATAACCAGCGACAGGGGAAAAAACAGTTGCTGTGGGAGAAATTCCATTCCTTCTTATATTTATAACATTAGAACAGACGCCCCCATAAATATCTTGATTCTTAACAGCCTCCATAAGTTTAGCAAAGCTGGAGTAGTATCTAAAGTCACATGGGATGTCAAAGTCTTTTATGAATTTCCTAAAATTCACACCATTACTATCCCCTGCCACCAGTCCAATAGATTGACTACTTAAGGAATGCAGGTCTTTATAGTCAGCACCATCGGAAACAAAAAGCTGCCCCCATCCCGAATAAGCGGGAGTATCCGGATAATAGAGCAACTTCTCCCGTTCAGGAGTCTTCATCATGGTTGTAAATAGATCAATATCACCGATAAGAAGTTCTTTATAAAGTTGGGGGAAGATGCCTACTTCAATACGATAGGGAATCCCCAAGTCAGACATAATATGTTCAAACAGTTCTACAAAGAAACCAGTCGGCTTGCCTTCGTCATCTACATAAGTCATGGGAGCAGCATCAGGAACAATTCCGTACACAATGGGATCACTGTTCACATTCATCGAGGGAAGACATAAGAAAAGCAGCAACAAATATACCGGTATTCTTCTCATATTCATGAGTATACCGGGTAAATGGGGCTAAGGGGGAATAACTTTTTTAAAAAATTACCAAAACTTCTGATTTGATAGTATTAGCAATATAACACTGGTCATGAGCTCTATGGTGAAGATCTTCTAATTGTGATTTTTGAGGAGACTCTCCTCTGTATCGGATCTTAGGTTCCAGCTTAATACGGGATATCCAGGGAATACCCTTTTCATTCTTTTCCATAAAACCAAGGGCCTTATCTTCGTAGGATTCAATATCCCAACCATCGTTCCCTGCAAGGAAAAGAAAAGTAAGCATATGACAACTGGATACAGAAGCCACCAGGGCTTCTTCTGGGTCCAGGGCATCTTCTGCAGAAAAAGGAAGACGAACAACATGAGGCGAAGAAGAGGCTTTAACAGTAATCCCTCCATCAAAGGCCCAAGAATGGGCTCGAGAGTATCGTCCCGTATGAAATTTGTTTTCTGTGTCAGTCCAATGTATAAAAGCTTTATACTCTGCCATATAAGTTTCCTTAAAATGTTCTCAACCCTGATGTTACAGGATTGAGAACATTATGTTAACCTGCTTTATTGGCTGCTGCTTTTCTCTTAACACGAATAGATGTTACGAGTGAAAAGACAGCTAAAACAATGAAGGCAACAGTAATAGGTCTTGTATAAAGGAAACGCCAACTCCCTTCATACATAAGAATGGCTTTCCGCAAATTAGTCTCAGCCATAGGTCCCAGAATCAAAGCCAGAACAATAGGAGATTGGGGGATTTCCACCTTCACCATTAGATAACCAATGATACCAAACAGGATAGTAACCAACACATCAAACATATTGTTATTGATGGCAAAGGAACCAACAATGGAGAGAATAAGAATCATAGGAACTATCAATGTTTTAGGAATGTCCACAATGCGAGAAAAGAAGCGAATACAAGTCAAACCAATGATAAGCATCAAAATATTCCCTACAATCATAGAGCTAAACAAGCCATATACAATCTCAGGATTATTCTTGAACAACATAGGGCCGGGAGAAATACCTTGAATTATCAAAGCACCCAGAAGAATGGCGGCTACAGCATCACCGGGAACCCCCAAGGTAAGCAAGGGCACCAGGGCTCCCCCTGTTACCCCGTTATTTCCTGCTTCAGGAGCAGCAATTCCCGGGAGGTGACCTGTACCAAATTTTTCTGGTTCCTTTGAACTTCTTTTGGCTTCATTGTAGGCAATAAAGGCAGCAATATCTGCGCCTGCCCCAGGGATAGCGCCGATAAAGGTACCCATAAGTGCAGACTTAATGATAGTGGGAAGGTTGGAAACAACATCCTTCATGGACACAATCTGCCTATTAGCCACAGGGGACTTTTCCTTCTTATTAAGGATGATATCTTCTAATTGAACAAGGGCTTCTGCCACAGCAAATAAACCGATTAATACAGGAATGATAGAGAGCCCGTTAAGCATTTGTATATTACCAAAAGTAAAACGGGGAAAGCTGGTAACAGGATCCATTCCCATAGTGGCTAAAAACAATCCAAAGAAACCTGCAATAAAACCTTTAAGAACATTTTTAGAAGATATGGAAGCAATAATGGTCAGACCAAATATAGCTAACATAAAATATTCGGGCGCACTGAATCTCAAGGCAAACTTAGCCAAGAGAGGAGACAAAGAGATGAGCATGATAGTACTAATCATACCACCGGAAAAACTGGCAATAGCGGACATACTCAAAGCTTGACCCGCTTTGCCCTTCTTCACCAATGCATTACCATCAGCTACAGTCGCAGCCGCAGCAGGAGTACCAGGAGTTCTCAAAAGAATAGCCGCAATAGAGCCCCCGTAAATGGCACCGATATAGATACCCACCAGCATAACCAAAGCCGCCGTAGGACTCATACCAAAGGTAAAAGGAAGAAGGATAGCCACTCCCATAGTAGCTGTTAAGCCAGGAAGAGATCCAATGATAATTCCCCCTGTTACACCAATAACAAGAAGGGGAAATATACTAAGGGAAAAAACAGATTGAAATCCCTGTAATAGTAGATGAAACATAATTAACTCCTAAAATCCTACAAAACCTGTTGGTAATTGAACAAGGAATAAGAATCGAAAGATAAAATACACTACTCCAACAAAAATAGGAGCACTTATATAATAGCTGACTTTTTTAACGCCAATGACGAACAGAATGGCAGTAAAGAGCAAAGTTGAAGTGATACAAAATCCTGTAACCCTGACAAGAAAATAATAGACCATCAGGAAGGCCATAATTATTAAAGGATTTTTTAACTTACTAAGGTGAAAAATATCTTTGGCAACCTGATTCTCCCCTGCAGAATCAGCCAGATAAACCTTTGCACTGGATATGATCAATGCAATAGACAATACACTTAAAACGACAGACACAAGACGAGGGAAGAAAGCAGCTCCCAGATAATTGTCTGATATCAGAGTTTGTTTGAATGTAAAGGACATAGCAAAGACGAATATTCCTAATATTAAGAATAAACCACCAACCACAATATTAATCTTTTTCATGAAGCTTCCTATTTAATTGATACGAACAGACTCCGGCCTAAGCCAGAGTCTATAGAAAATTATTTAAGTTTAGAAACGATCTCTTGAATGGTATCAGTATCAGCCTTGATGTACTGAGCGAAAGCAGCGCTATCAAGATCATAGATACCTAACTTGGCATTCTTCATAAAGGCAACAAAATCAGGATCAGCTACGGCTTTAGCAAAAGCTTCCTCTAATCCTGTTCGAATAGATTCAGGAGTTCCCTTAGGAACAGCAATACCTCTCCAGGTTCCTGAAACAACATCATAACCAAGTTCTCTAAAGGTAGGGACTTCAGGCATAGAATCAATTCTTTCAGGTGCCATAATAGCTACTGGTCGTAATTGGTCACCCTGGATCTGAGAAATCAATTCTCCTGGGCTGGCAATAGTAAAGTCAGTATGTCCACCAATAACAGAAGGAATAGCTTCCCCTGCTCCATTAAAAGGAATCTGGTTAAACTTAATATTTTGGTTGTTTTCCAAAGCTAAAATGTAAAAATTTGGTTTAGCTGTACTGGCGAACTTGATGCTACCTGGGTTCTTTTTGGCAGCGTCTATGATCTGATCTATGTTAGCGTAGGAAGAATCTGATTTAACGGCCAATAGAGCAGGATCAAGGTTAACGAGTCTAACCAAATCAAAATCGTCAGGAGAAATCTGAGCCAATCCCATTAATGGTAGAGAAACTATTTCCCGGGTAATCATAGTGATGGTATAACCATCGGGAGTAGCGGTTGCACCAGCCGTCATTCCTACAGCCCCGGAACCACCTGTTTTATTCAATACAACAACAGATTGTCCTAGATACTTCTCAGCTGATTTAGCCAAAGCTCTCGCAACAGCATCTGTACCGCCACCAGCAGAAAAAGGAACTATGAGGTTAATGCTTTTGGTAGGGTAAGATCCCTCTTGAGAACCTTCAGCAACAAGAATTCCCGTAAAAAAAGTCAAGACACATAGAATGGACAAAAATCTTTTCACATTCAACTCCTATATTTATTTAGTCTAAACAGAGGCTAACTCTAGTATGAAGAAGCTGTCCATGATGCAATTTTACTTAATCTGTCACTTTTTTACCTAAAGACAATAGATATTGTTTTGGACTCATACCTTTGACTCTTTTGAAAACGCGGCAGAAGGTCTCCGGTTGGGGAATTCCCACAAGAACGGCTAATTCGGATATCCTCAGATTATGAGCATTCATTATGGATACAGCAGATTTGATGCGGATTTCCGCCAAATACTGGGCAAACCCTCCCCCTACTTCTTTCTTAAAAAGACGACTTAAATAACTGGGATTGAGTTCAAAATGTTCTGCAACGCCCCCTAAGGTGAGAGCTTCTTTATAATGTTCCTTGATGTATTGAACGATATCTCCTACTAATCGATTCGGTAAGGAGGTGGTTGTCTTATAGAAATCAATGATTTTGTCAACAGTTCTATTGAATTGCTTAATATCCCAGTCATTGATCTGTCGTTGAGACTGATAGAACATATCAAGTAAATGGGAATTATCACTAAACCCAAGGGCTTCTAAAGAAGCTTTGATATGGGAGGCTGTGCTGTGAAAATAAGACCTGATCTGTGAAGGGGAGAACCAACCAAAAGTATAGGGATCCAACTTAATCTTGTCTAAAATAGCAATGGATTCCTCTGTAGTAGCCAGAATCAATTGCTGAGATAGCTTCTTCACATCAGGAAGACTAACAGGGCTTGCCTTAATTTGTAGTCGAGGGGGACTTATAATACTACCCTGACCTCGTACAGTGTACCAATCCAAACAAGAGCTGCCCTCTTCTATTGTCTGCCGAATCTGGCTTATATCAGAATATTTATTTTGAAAACCTATGGAGAGACTTCCTCCATAGGAAGAAATCCCGTCAGACCACAAGCTCCCCACAAAGGACCAGAAGCTATCCAGTTCCCGCCAGGACAAGGGCTTTTTTGTAACATAAAAAAAAGTCACATCCTGATTATGCTGAATGGTATATAAGGAAGGAATTTGATAGGCTATGTCCTCAATAAGTTGATAAAGATAGGCCCCATCAATATCCTGTTCAACATGGATTCTTCCTTTTGCCGTATAAATACGGCCTCCTTCTTTAAAACTGGGGATTTCCATGACCTGGCAGACATCGCTCTCCTTTACCTTCTCCTCTCTTAAAAGAGAAGCTAAAAAATCCCTTTGATAGAGCCTTTCTTTCTGAGTATCAGAACTATCCTGTGCCTTTTGACGATCTCGATAGTTATTAATAATGCGACTTACTTCATCCTGGCTTATTTGATGTTTTAAAAGGTAATCCAGACAGCCTATCTGAAAAGCTTTCTTCACTAGCTTAAAATCATCATAAGCACTAAGAACGATAAAATGACTGTCTATCTTTTGTTGATGAGCTTCACGAATCAACTCCAATCCATCCATCTTAGGCATTTTGATGTCTGTAATAACAAGACCAAAGTTGCTTTGTGATAGCCGTGATAGAGCATCCTCACCATTAATGGCTTCTTCCGGTTCATCAAAACCTAAGGACTTCCAATCTATGATCTCCTTTATCGCCTTACGATAAAGAGGTTCATCATCAACTATCAATAATCGATCATTCATGGGTACTCCTGAGAATAGGTAAGGTAATAAGAATCTTCGTTCCCTGCTCTTTTTGACTTGTAACCGTTAATCCATAGGACAAGCCAAAGTTGATTTTGATTCTTTCATCAATATTGCTTAAACCCAAATGGGTTCTGGAGAAGTTGTCTTTTACAGGGAGGCTAAGATCCCTATGGCTGATATCCATACCCGTGCCATTGTCCTCCACCTCCAGATATAAAACATCACTTTGAATATAGGCTCTGATATAAATAAAAGCTTCTTTTCCCTCTTGATTAAGGTATTCATTGATTCCATGTTGTATGGCATTTTCCAACAAAGGTTGAAGGATCTGGCTCGGAATGTACATTTTATATACTTCCGGGTCTATCTCTTTGACAACACTTATTCTGTCAAAATAACGGAATTGCATAATATTGATATAGTCGTCAAGCATATCCAGCTCCTCATAGACCGTGATCTGATGACCGGTCATGTTGATGGTTTTTCGCAGGAGCTGGGAGAGACTTTTAATAACAGCACCTATTCTTGGTTGTTGCTCTATCAGAGCCGCCATCTGTATGGAACCTAATGTGTTATAGAGAAAATGAGGGTTAATTTGATACTGAAGAGCCTTAAGACGGGCTTCCTGCTTCTCCTTTTCGATCTCCAAATTCTGTTCATAGAGACTACTAATCTTTTGGCACATCTCATACACACCATGTTGTATCAGGGCTATCTCGTCAAAATGCGGGTCTATTGCCGGTTTGGGAGAAACCAATAAATAATCCATCTGACCAATATCATTCATGGTTTGAACTAACTGTTTTATTGGTGCTGAAGTTTTACCCAGGAAGAACAATGTGCCTGTAAAAGTCAGAATATACAGAATAAAAGATATACCGCAGAGGGCAAAAATCCTCTGTTCCAGGAGGGGGGGAATTTCATTATTAATGACATTCAGAATATCTGTGAATTCATTACGCGTCATAAAAAAGACTGCTGTATTAGCTAGAAAACTTCTATAGACCAGACGCTCCTCAAAACTTAAGTCCCCTTCCAGGCTCAGAACTTTAATATTTTCATACAAACTAGGGTTACCACTGGCTAATATAACATCAAATAATTGCTGTCTATCGGATAGGCTGTTCAGTATTTGCTGGGCATTATAGATACGCTTTTTGGAAAAACGCCATATATAATCAGCATGGATCAGTTCACGAGTCAGTTCCGGAGAGAGAGTCTTAGCACGGGGATGATTATATAAATCCTGAAAAGACTGGTCCAAATTCTTGGTCTTCACCAACCAGTCCTCTCTAAGTTTATTGAGATAGCTAATAGAATCTAATTGAAAATATAAAATATCATCATTTATGAGGGACAGCTCATTCCATGCAGTCCTCACTTTCCATGTCTGAAGGGATAGATCCTTAAAATCCAAGATGACTGAAACAAAATAGATGGAAAGGAGAGAAATAAATGTAAATGCCCCGGCAGAGGTAATGGCTACCCTATATAAACTCTGTATTATCTTCATGATTTAACCTCAAAGAGCAAAGTCTTTTGAGCAAGCATTCTACAATTAGTTCCAGTTTTTTAAAATCATGGAATAACAACTTCAGTAAGGAAAATAGGGTAAAAATGACAATTGCCTCAGGGAAATACCCCTTTCCAAAGCATCAAAGTGCTGTTAGAAGGGTTTTCTAAGAACTTTAGAAGGGCCTTCTAAAAGTTTTAGCTGGGCCTTCTAAAAAAGTTAGAAGGCCCTTCTAACGTTCGAATAAGCAGGAAAACTAGTCAGAAAGAAGTAGTAAAGAATCCTAATGTTCAATAATACATCGTGGATATTTAGCCTTTAAGGAAGCTACAAGCTTGGAAGGGATAGGATTACCTTTTAGGTTCAGAACCTTAAGATGTTTCATTACAGGTTCCAAGCCTTCGAGACTAGAGATTCTATTCTGGCTAACGTTCAAATACATAAGTTTGGGACAGTCCACAAGACAATCAGGGATTAGGGTTAGTGAGTTCTCTGCTAAGTCTAAATAACGAAGTTCTTGTTGATGTGCCAAATTAACAGAAAAGAAATCTTCATTGTTCAAGCCATTACCGAATAAAGTAAGAGAGCGGATATGACTCATTCGTTTTAAATGGTTGAGTTGTTTTTTGAGCATAGTGGAATTGTCAACTTCTGCCATATCTCCAAGATGGACATTGTACACTTTTTCAGGATCAGCTTTTGTAATGTCATTCCATTGTGCTGGATATAGCATCTGACTGGCAAAGTAAGGCAGGGGATGGGTATTTATTTTAAAAGCCTTAGCTCCCTGTTTCTTGATCTTAGCATATAAGCTCTCAATTTTGTCTAGGATCTGTCCTGCTTGATGGGCTATCTTCTTATCTTTATAGATAAGAGCAATAGGATATTGACGACGGCTAAAATTTATATCCATATCCTCCAGCTTGGATAAAAGTTGATTCATTTCTTCCTTCTTTCTTTTCATTCCGAAAGGAAATTTGGTAACAAAACTGAAGGACTCATGAAAACTTGCATAATTTCTGAGACGCCATGTATCTTTTTCAGCCTGGGAATCTTCCTTTTGATCGCTAAAAGCTTTGATCTCTTGACGCAAGTAAGCTAGAAAATGGGGAAATAACTTTATAATTTCTTCATAGAGAGCCTTATATAGCTGATCATCCCCTTTTAGCTTAAGTAAATTAAGTTTAAGAATATAATTATCTGTAGAATGGGGCTTATCCTTTATCTTAGCCTCAACAGCCTGTATTTTGTCATTCAATGAGTTATGAACCTCTTCTTTGCGTCCTAGACTGTTCAGTATTTCAATTCTTAACATAAAGTTATCAATGTTATGGGAAGATGGTTCTACAAGCTTATTGATATAGCTGAGAGCTTCTTCTTCTCGACCTAAGGCCATGAGGACTTTTGCACAATCCCTATAAATGATATAGCCAGGATATTTTGATGGATGACTTATAAGGCTTTCTATAAAGGGATTGAACTCTTCCAATTTCGTTAGATATTTTTCATATTCTCCAGCATGATAGTAGTTATTCAATAGAGAGGCTAAGAATAGAATACGATCACTAATTTGATAATTTTTAGTAAGCTCTTTTTCAGAGACCAGTTTGAGATATTCCTCCCGATGGAGAGATAACTCTTTATGAAACTCAGAATATGATGAAAAGATTTGCTTATAGCTTCCAGGGGCATACGAAGAAAAGAAACTCTCTTCAGCCATAACCATTGCATTAAGATTTAGGATTAGGTCTTCAAGGATATTTTCCTTCTTTGGACTTATTTCTAATTGACGTAATGTAAGTTCATAATATTCTTTTAAGTACCCAGCGGAGTCATAAAGAGAGGCTAGACGATTTAAGATATCCAGGGACTGTGGTTCATTCTCTAATAGGATTTCATATATCTTACGAGTACTACGATACATACCTTTTCGGTAGTATTGTTCAGCCGCTTGTATGAGGAAGTTTAATTCTTCGGAAGTCATTAGGGGATCCTTTTTGATAATTTTTATATAGATTCTTTTTCCAAATCTAGAATACAGAGCCCATTGTATCTCATTATTATCGAAAAACAAGATCCCATATTGGCCACAAAACTGGACTCCCACGAGTCCAGTTTTGTATAAAAGAATATCTATTCTGTCTTAAACGAGTCCATCTCCTCTTGTAACTCATCCGTACTTTGGTTGAGTTCCAGAGTAATCTGCTGCACATTGGTCATAGCTTCGGCGATCTCACTGCTACCCTGTTGGATCTCAGCCATACCCGAGGCGACCTGTGATGATATACCATAAGCAGAATGGGTAGAATTATTAATAAGCTCTATAGCTTCTTCCATTTCTGAGGCATCTTGACTGACACCTCTGGCCATTCTATCTAAACTCGTGTTGGATTGAGCGATAACATGTCCCCCTGAGGATAATTGGGAAGTGGCTTCTTCCACTTCACCTAGCGCTTTGATAATAGCTTGCACTTCATTCCTTAAGAAGGTAAAATTCTCTTCACTACGCTTTGATGCAGAATTCGCCAAGTTCACTTTGCCAATGATATCCTTAATGGACTGACTAATGTTCTTGGAATTATTTTGGGATGTAGCAGCTAAATTACGGATTTCCTCTGCGACAACAGCAAAACCTCGTCCTGCATCCCCTGCATGGGCGGCTTCGATAGCGGCATTCATGGAGAGAAGATTCGTCTGGGCAGCAATATTGCTGATCACCTTGGACATATCTGATATTTGTCCTGCCAACTCTGCCACTTCATGATTGGATTTGGCTGCTTCCTTGATAATAACATCATTACTTTCAATCTGGGCTGTTAAGGTGGAAGTCACTTCTTTACGATCCATGATTAATTGATCCACATGAGCTAACTGACTACGCATTTGCTCTATAGGAACTTGTGCCTCCTCTACAGCTTTAACCTGATCATAAGATTTCTCCTTGAGAGCCAAGATAGAACTTTTAATCTGATTCATACTGGAAGATATGCTTTGGATCTCCAGATTCAGATTATTAATCTGTTGATTTATGGACTTTACATTCCCACTGATTTGTACTGCAGAGGATGCCGTTTCCTCCCCATTAGCCACAAGATCATTCTTATGTTCAATGACCGCCTGTGTTGTCGCTTTAATGGTAAGAACCATATCTTTTAGTTTTTGGACGAAAAGATTAAATCCTTCTCCTAGCTGGCCCACTTCGTCTTTTGTCGTCACAGGAACTGAGACATTCAGATTCCCGTCCCCTTCTCCAATATCTCTGATGTGTTTTCCCATGACAACAATGGGTTTTACAATTCGTCCAGTGATGATGCGTATCAACAGGAGCATGACCACAATAGTGATGACCAGAAGTAAGACCGTAGTTCCTAAAGTGGCATAAACGGCACTATAAGCTTCCTGATCCGGAACGAGGAAACCGAAAACATATCCCGTAATCAATAAGGAATAATAGCCTGTATAGGAATCACCATCGATTCTTATATCACTGACCCTATGAGTTCCCGATGTTTGTAGATCTTTTGAAAAAGTATTCCACCAACTTAAAGAGTCCACCTTCTTCGCGACTATGGATTTATCAGGATAGTAGAGAACTTGATTGTCCTGAGGGTCTATCAGGAAGGGAAGAGAATGAGAAGTTAGTGTTAATTCTGAAAACAGATTCTTAACGAAGTCCAATGTCCAGTCAGCTGTAATCACTCCCACCGTTTGCCCAGAATAGTTTTGAATACTTCGTCCCATGGTAATAAAGGTTTGATCCAGGACTTCATCATAATAGGGTGTTGTGTAGATATACTGATCATCTGGACTTGCTAAAGACAACTGATACCAGTCTAAAGAGGGAAAGTTATAATCAGGGTCCTCATAATCATAGGTCAATTGAACTTGTCCTGCATCACGATAAACGTAAGGCCCAACATAAGTCTCTGCTCCTAAACTTTGTGGCTCATACCATACACCAAATCCATAAGCGGATTGTTCATGGTCCATTGTAGAGAGAAGAAACTCATCTAGGTCCTTACGATAAACACTATCAGATGCTTGTTGATTCCTTTCATAAATCACCCGTGCGCCTGCAGCTAAGGAGTCCCCATCAGCTTGCATTAGCTTTAATGAACTATTAATTTTGTTTACATATTCCGTACATTTTTCCATCAAATTTTGATTGGTTTGTTTTTTTACCTCTGTTCCCACTAATCGATTTGTTAAGTATCCATTGATTGTTAACAATACAAGCAATGTACAACCTACATACACAACCAGCTTCATTCGAATGCCCATAGGTTTCACAGAGTCCTCCATAGTGTAAGATTTGAATAATTCCAGTAAAGAGTATATTGACGCAAATGTTTAAGTAAGCATTAGTTGGTGAATAAACTTCTAAAGAATTGTACACAATTAATATACAGAAATATAATATTTAGTTCAAATACCTCTGGCACTACCATTGCTATAGAACTAAACTTTATCTCGTGAGTATAAAGCTGATTATTATGTTCATATTTGTTTTATCCAACTCTTCTTGCCAATATCCTGTGGCCTTGCTTTATGATCACCTGCCGGACCCTTTATTGAAGTACGATGATTCTCTACCAGACAGGATTCCCGAATTCAAGACCATTAAGGAAGCGCTTCACTGGGTTCATACGAATATTGAATATCAACAGGATAAGGATGATGATGTTTATTCAGAAGAGGACTGGAAAATCCCTAAAAGAACTTTAGCTGATGGCTATGGAGATTGTGAAGATATGGCGGCTTTATTAATTGCTATTGTACGTAAGCAATTTGCCATAGAAATGGAGCTTTGCATTTTAAAACCCAAGGAAGAAGGAAAACCCTACCATGCAAGCCCACGGTATAAGGATTTCTATTATGATCCGACCTCTGATGATACCTATCCTTTCCCAGATGGATATCATACTTATAACTATTATATGACCCTTCCCTGGAACTATTACATTTTACTTGCAGATAACTTTGATTTTTATTGAATCCATGAATAATATAAGATGAAACATGAGAGTCAAATTATCTTCCCTAAATAAAGAACTGCGTCCCTACTATTGGTTTTACAAACTTAGTGCTGTTGCCTTATCCCTCCCATGGATGGTGAAGCTTCTCAACTGGGAAGCCAAGCTTTTGAAGGGCCGCAAGATTAAAGGATTAGAATGCCGTACTGTTTATATCCCCCTTCCCCATAGAACAAAGAGATTACGACTCAGGATATTTAAACCTAAAGGGTCAAGCCAGTCCTCCCTTCCAGGAATGTTGTACCTTCACGGAGGAGGATACCTAACTAGTTTACCAGAACTTAGTCTGGGTATCATGAAACGTTTTATAGAGACAGAGCCCTGTATCATTGTTGCTCCCGATTATAGTAAATCCCTGGATTCACCTTATCCATCAGCCCTTAAGGACTGTTATTCTGCTCTACTTTGGATGAGGGATAACAGCCAATCCTTAAATATGTACTCCAATGACTATATTCTGGCAGGACATAGTGCAGGAGGGGGGCTGACGGCAGCCTTAAGTCTTAAGTTACGTGACACACAAGATTTAAGAGTAGCCTTTCAGATGCCCATTTATCCGATGATAGATGATAGACAAATGACAAAATCTTCACAAAACAATAATGCCCCTGTTTGGAACACCAGGAATAATAAGATTGCCTGGAGAATCTACTTAAGAGATATGGGAAAGGAAAAACAAATACCCATTTACGCGGCACCAGCCAGAGCAACAGATTATAGGAATCTTCCCCCAACGATTACCTTTGTAGGAGATCAAGAACCTTTTTTAGATGAGACAAGGGACTATGTTCATAATCTGGATAAAGGGGGAGTACCCACTGCATTTAAGATCTTTGAAGGATGTTTTCATAGTTTTGAAACCCTGGCACCAAAGATTCCTATAAGCAGGGAGGCATGGGACTTTCTACTATCCCACTACAAAATGTACATGGACCAATATGTAAAAAAACAATTAGAAAGACAAACTTCTGTTGATTTAACTAAATAGATCTATAGACTTTGTGGATATTAGTTAAAGGAAGTGTATATGAAAAGAAAAGTGTGGTTCCTATTAATCGCCATTATGTGGAGTGGGTTGATCCTTAGTTGTGATAATGGCTTTACATCAGTAGAAACAATCGACAATGAAGACTCAAGATCCCAAGTGAGCAAGAATGTTCAAAAAACGGACTATGTGACCTATAGAGATTACATCGGAGATGATTCCACCATTTTTGATGAAATCTATGATGGTTATTATAAGTATAACTATTCAGATTCCGATGGCTATAGTGGAACATTAGCTAGTTATGATTTTGATGTGATAAAAGCTCCTTATATAGAAGGTAGTTATAGGGTATTTGAACTTAGAGTTTATTATTCAGGCACAGTATATAAACAAATACCTCCCCAAACAAAAGAGGTTGAAGCCATAGATTATGTAACCTATAGAGATTACATCGGAGATGATTCCACCATTTTTTATGAAATCTATGATGGTTATTATAAGTATAACTATTCAGATTCCGATGGCTATAGTGGAACATTAGCTAGTTATGATTTTGATGTGATAAAAGCTCCTTATATAGAAGGTAGTTATAGGGTATTTGAACTTAAAGTTTATTATTCAGGCACAGTGTATACGGAGTAACTGAATGGATGAGAATAGACCTCCTTTGAGGTCTATTCCCTCATATGATTAATGAGACGGACTAAAGTTTAGCATCCTCATAGACTTCATTTGCATCCTTGTCTAAGCTAGAAAGAGTTGACTTGATGTCAGCTCCATCCATAATGGCATTAAAGGCACCAGAGACTAAATCTCGGACTTCATCATATCCGGCATAGGGTGGTTCTGCGGTCAGTTCAGCAGAGTTTAAGATATCAAAGGCATCCTTATAACGCGGATTTTCAACAAAATAATCACTTAATTCGGATGCAACAGACTTTCTAACAGGAAAGTAATTAGAGGCTCTAACCCAATAGGCCTGTTCTTCCTTTCCTGTAAGGTATTTGATGAATATCCAGGCGGCTAATTGCTTTTCCGGTGTTGATTTAGGAATAGAAAGGGAAGCCCCATAAACGTTCATTACAGGCTTATTGCCATTAGTAGGAAGAGGAGCGACACTCCATTCGAAAGGTTTATCCGAACCATTGACAGCATTGGCATAGTAGGGCATCCCCGAAGTAGATCCAATAGTAAACATACAGATGGAGTTAGCAAAATCAGTTTGTTCCCCATATTGTTGGACGATCTTACGGACAGCTCCCGCATCATAGAGTTTTTTCATCATCTCCATAGCAGCGGTCATTTCGGGAGAATCGTATTTATACCCCCCTCCTTTGATTTCCAACTGTCCCCCTCTACTAACAATTTGACTGAACACATTAGACGCTCCTGTAGCAAGGGCATATCCGTATTGATCGCCTTTGGTGGCAGCCATACACATCTGAGCAAATTCTTCCCAAGTCTTGGGAGCATGGTCATATCCTAATTCTTTTAACCAGGTTTTATTGTAATAAAGCACTTCCATGGATCTGTTAGGGGGAAAACCAAGTCTTTGCCCATCAAACATGGCATTCACATCAGAATTCAAAAATCCACTAAAAAAGTCCTCTTTCTCAGTGCCTAAACCCCATTTTGAATCAGTTACATAAGGATTTAGATCCACAAGAGCATCACTGACTTGATAGGCTGCTGCTTGATTTTGATAAGCCACAACCAGATTGGGCGTGCTATTACCTGCTATGGCCGTTATCATCTTATTGTATATTTCATCATAATTACCGGCATATTCACCTTGAACCGTAATTCCATATTCATTAGTTTCATTAAAGTCCTTAATAAGCTTCTGAATGGCATCCTCTCTACTTCGACTATGTTGATACCAGTAGGTGATCCTTGTCCCTGAAGGATCAACGTTTTCAATGGCTACCTGCTTGCTTTCATTCTGGCCACCAGCCATTACAGAGAAGCTTCCTAGTAAAGCGATTAGTATGAAGATCATACCTTTTTTCATCTCACATCTCCTTTTAATGTTTATTCTTTTATACCCGACTGGGTAATAGCTTCGGTAATATGTTTTTGAGTAATGATGTAAATGATCAGAATAGGGAGCAAAGCAATCAGAGCTCCGGCCATGCGGAATTGAGTCTCTGGACCTGCTTCTGACAAAAACTTTGCCAAGCCTACTGTGATAGGCCTTAATCTATCTGTCTGGGTAACAACCATGGGCCATTGTAAGGCCATCCATGAAGCATTGAAGGCCAAAAATGCGACGGTAAAAAGAGGGGCTTTCATAATGGGCAGGGCAATACTTAAAAAGACATTTAACTCACTTGCACCATCAATATGAGCGGAATCGATTAATGAGTCAGGAATTTGACTGAAGAATTGCCTTAGAAGAAAGATATTGAAAGCACTACCCATAAAAGGGACTGTTAAAGCAGGTAACTTGTCAATCCATCCTAAAAAGGAAATCGTCAGAAAATTAGGAATGAGAAGAACTGTTTCGGGAATCATTAAAGTGATCAATATAACAGCGAAAATAATCTTCTTACCGGGAAACTCCATCTTGGCGAAGGCATAAGCGGCTAAGCTTGAGGACACTAAAGTACCCCCAACGGTTACAGCTCCAATAAGAAGACTATTGAGAAAATACCGTCCCATATTATCTTCATGGAAAACTGTTAAGAAATTATTCCATTGGGGACTCTTTGGCCAGAATCTGGGATCCCAGAAGAAAGGACTAACCCGGGTTACTGTTTCGGAATACGTTTTTAGACTATTAGCAAGCATATACAGGAAGGGAATAACAGCGATCAGAACACCTAGGGATAAAAGTATATAAAAAGATATTTTCTTAGCCACGGCGAGATTCCTTTCCTAACAAATTCTGTTGAAGTTTAGTGAGTCCAATCACAACTAAAAGCAATATCATGGATAAGGCAGCAGCATATCCAAAGCGGCTCTTTCTAAAGAAGGTAAAGAAAATATTTATACTCATAGTATCAATAGCAGAACGCACCCCCGGTCTTCTCAGTACATAGATATGATTGAAGGCCTTAAAGGTTCCGATTATGCCTAACATGGTTAAAAATAGGGTTACAGGTTTAACAAGAGGAATCATGATGTATCGAATCTTCTGAAAAAAAGAAGCACCATCCAGTTCAGCCGCTTCATACAGCTGTCTGGGAATCTGAACTAAGCCATTGGAATATATCAAGGTATAGTACCCTGTGAAGATCCACCAATTAAAAATCATCACAGTGATCAAGGCCAGACTGGGACCGGAAGCCCAGCTCTGCCAGTATCCTGACCAGCCTTCTGAAGTAGAGACACTCCACCCGAGGAGTAACTCAAAAATACCTTTTGTTTCTTGAAGCCATTGAAGCGGCTCTAGTCCAAATAAGGATAAAATCGTATTGGCAAATGATTCAGGCCGCAAACTAAAAATACGTTCAAAGACAGCAGCTGTTGCCACAGAAGGAACAATGTAAGGTAAAAGAAAGAAGACACGGAATATCTGCTTTCCCTTGAACCTTTGATCTAAGATCACAGCCAGTAAGAATCCAGCCCCGACTTGTACGGGAACGGTTCCTAAACTATACCAGAAGGTAACACGTAGACTGGCAAAGAAATCTTGATCACCCCATACAGAAAACAGACTAAAAAAAACAATAACGGCTATGACCGTCACTAGGTTTAAAACTCTTTTGGGAGTTGACCCTCTCTGTTCAGGGATCTTCTTATACCCTAAGTAAAGGGCGATGCCCACAAGAACTGCCAGTAATTGCAGCCAAATGGGGCCTAATGCCTGTAGATAGTTGTCCCAGTATATTAGTTTTACTGGTTTGATTCGCCATTTAAATAGGCTGACAAAAAGGGCAAAAAATAAGGGAAATACATAAAATATCCCTATTAAGGACACCGCTGGTCCTATAAAAAGGTAAGCTGTCAGGTGTTTTTTGTTAAGCTTCAATTTAATTCCCATCCTCCCGGTATTTTATCCATTTACTATTATTAAACTCCCAGCGTTATAGAATGTTCAACCCATGTTAGGATTTAATTAAATGTCGCGGTAAAATATTCTCACCTTGACTTGAGTCTTACTTCAGTTTATTCTTGACCCATCTGCATTACTGGCGCAGTAAGGGGACTTACCCCGAGGAAGTGCAGATAACAGTGTAATCATGCCGTGCGCCTGGGCTGCAATCTATCCAGGAGAAATCAATATATGAGTGTGTTATCACAGTTTGATCCCGAAGTCGCTTCCTATATAAAGGAAGAAGAGACTCGTCAACATGACAAGATTAGAATGATCGCTAGTGAAAACAGTGTATCAAAAGCAGTTATGGAAGCCACAGGAAGTATCCTAACGAATAAATACTCTGAAGGGTACACAGGTAAGCGCTATTATGAAGGTCAACAGGTTATCGATAAGATCGAAGACCTTGCCATAAGTAGAGCTAAAGAATTATTTGGTGCTGATCATGTTAATGTACAGCCCTATTCTGGCTCACCTGCTAACCTGGCGGTTTACCTGGCTTTTATCAAACCAGGAGATACCATCCTAGGTATGGCCCTACCCCATGGAGGTCACTTGACCCATGGTTCACGTGCCAGCATTTCAGGTAAGTACTTTAATGCCGTGTCCTATGAACTCGATGAAAATACTGGTCTAATTAGCTATGATCGTATTGAAGAATTGGCCCTTCAACATAAACCTAAAATCATAGTCGCTGGTCACTCTGCCTACCCTAGACAATTGGACTTTAAAAGATTCAGAGAGATCGCAGATAAAGTAGGAGCTATCTTATTTGTGGATATGGCCCACTTTGCCGGTTTAGTTGCAGGAGGAGCTCATCCTTCTCCCATTCCTTATGCAGATGTTGTTACCACAACAACTCATAAGACCTTAAGAGGTCCCAGAGGGGGAATGATTCTGTGTAAAGAAGAGTATGCAAAAGCCATTGATAAAGCTGTTTTCCCTGGTATTCAAGGGGGACCTCATAATCACACCACAGCAGGAATTGCAGTAGCTCTTAAAGAAGCATTATCACCTAAATTCAAAGATTATGCGGCACAGATTGTTAAGAACTCTCAGACCTTAGCCAAGGTTCTTATGGAAAAAGGATTCAAATTAGTAACAGATGGAACTGATAATCATTTAATACTAATTGATTTACGTAACAAAGATGTGACAGGAAAGCAGGCGGCTAAGGCTTTAGACCGAGCCGGTATTGTTTGTAACTATAACACAGTCCCCAAGGATGATAGAAAAGCTTTTGATCCATCCGGTATCAGAATGGGAACAGCTACTTTGACAACGAGAGGCTTTAAAGAGGAAGAGATGACTCAAGTGGCTCTTTGGATAGACAAAGTAGTGACCAACTGGGATAAAGAAGAGGTATTAGATCAGATAGCAAAGGAAGTCAAAGAGTTATGCAACAAGAAACCAGTACCTGAAATGTTCTAGTAACTGATATATTGTTGAATTAATAAAAAAGCAGTTCTTTCATGGCAAAGAGCTGCTTTCTTTTTTATAATAGTATTATGGTAGGTAAGGTAAATGTTCTTGGGGGTGAGATATATATCACCCATAATGATGAACTCATTCGCATTATATTAGGATCTTGTGTTTCTGTGATTCTTCATGATAACCAGACAGGAACATCAGGTATTAATCATTTTGTTTCCCCATTGGGAAATAGAGATGTACCTAACCCTTTAAGATATGGCAATTTATCGATACCTGAACTCATTAACAGATTTTCACAATCAGGATCCTCTTTATATAACATAGAGGCGAGAGTTTTTGGTGGATCTAATAGACCAGATATGAATGAATCACTTTGCGTTGGTCTAAAAAATGCTCAAATCGCTTTTCAACTTCTCAAAGAAAGGGGGATTACCGTTATCGAACAGGACACAGAAGGCTGTAAAGGTCGTGAACTCCTCTATCATACAGGAGAAGATAAATTAGAGTGGCGATACCTTAATACCTGTCTCATGCACTGTAAAACAGATACAGGCTGTCCGAATACTTCAAAGAATAGATAATGGAATTGTTTGATAAGGCCTCTATTATTTTAATCAAAATGGATATAACAGGCGTTATAACCTATTGTAATTCCTATGGTGAAGAGTTCTTTGGATATCAAAGAGGAGAATTACCAGGACAAAAATTAATAGATACGATTATACCAACAGGTTATGAGAAAATAATTCAAGATCTGATTGATCAGCCAGACCACTTCCAGATCAATGAAAATGAAAATATCTGCAAAGATGGACGTCATGTTTGGATTAGCTGGACGAACCAGGGGATTTATGAACAGGAAGAGCTTAAAGAAATTCTGAGCATAGGAAAAGACATAACCAACCATAAATATACCGAATCCCAACTATTAGAGGGCCGAGAGTTCTTCTATGGATTATTTGATAGTTTGGAGGATGGAGTATTTGTTGTTAGAATGGACAATGATCAAGTTATTCAAGCCAATCAATCCCTTATGGATTTGACCAATGTAAAAGGTAACAAAAAAAGCGTAAGCTTATCTCAGTTGGGATTAAGCAATGAATACCACCATTACAAGAATAATAACCAATCCAATAGAGAATATGTCATTCAGCTTTGGAATCATAGTAATAAAGACCGCTATGCGACTCTCCATCTGTCTAAGATTAATGTAAGAGGCCATACTTATTGTTTAGGTATGGTAAGAGATATAACAGAAACCAAAAACTATGAAAGTCGCATCAACTTTGCACAGGAAATCGCTCAGCTAGGAAGCTTTGAGTACGATTATTCAGATAATAAGGAGTTCTGGTCACTTCAGTTATATAAAATCTTAGGCTACCAACCTGAGGAAATAAAACCTTCCCTGGAAAATCTCAAAATACACTTACTACCAGAGGATCGTAAGAGACTGGAAGAGACAATTGACAGTTTAGACAGGAGTAATCCAAAAGCTTCACTTCGCGTGAAATTAAAGAATCAAAACAGATGGTGTCAAATACGGATACATCTCCGCTATGATGCAGAGCACCATTTCAATGCCTTGGTGGGTACCTTACAGGACATTACTAAAATTAAGTTTTATCAAGATTCTATTGAATGGCATCTACAATTAAATACAAGTCTTAGTAATATTATGGAAGAAATGTTAAATCCCCAGGCCACCCTGGAAGAACTCAACAAAATCACCTTGGAACAAATTCAAAGCCTAACAAAGAGTGAAGTGGCCATTATAGGATTGCTAGATGAAGAGTCTAATCTACAATTAACCATATTACAGACGATAGACCATAAGAACAAGATCATTAAACACCTCATAGAGTCTGGTGCGGAAGATCGCTTAAATACAATAATTGGCTATACAATTGATGAAGGTAAAAGGTTTTTAACTAATAATATTTCATCATGTTCTTTGGATTGGGGGATAGAGGAAGCCCGAGGGATATGTCACGGCCTAAGCATTCCTTTAACAGTTAATGAAAAGATTATTGGAATCATTGCTATTGGACAAAAAAAGAACGATTATGACCATCAATACCAAGTGGCTCTAAATCGGTTCTGTAAACTTTATTCATTGATCAAATCGAGAATTGAGGCCCAAGATAACCTGATCAGAAGTGAAGATCGTTATAAAGAACTGGTGGAAAACTCGAGTGATTGGATATGGGAAGTTGATCGGGAAGGTAAGTATACTTATGTCAGCAAAGGCTGTTATAACATACTAGGGTATACACCGGAAGAATTAACAGGACAATCCATATATATGCATATGCCTCATAATGAAGTAACAAGAATCAGAAGGCAACTTCTCGATATTGTTATTCAGAAGAAAGAAATGACCAGTTTTGAAAATATTAACAAACACAAGAACAATTATCTCGTCACCTTAGAAACAAATGGGATACCAATGTTTGATAGCAATAATCATTTAATAGGATACCGTGGTATCAGCCGTGATGTAACTATTCGTAAGGAGGTAGAAAAAACAAAAGATGATATGGAACGACTAATGAGACATGACTTACGTACGCCCTTGAATAGTCTTATTGGTTTTCCTCAAATATTAAATAAATCCACTAATCTGACAGAAAAACAACGTAAAATGGTTAGTTCCATCGAAATCGCGGCGAAGAAGATGATGGACATGATAAACCTGTACCTGGATTTATCAAAAATAGAGTCTGGAACTTTTAATCGACAAAAAACAAAGATTAATCTTACGGAACAGCTTGTGTATGTCATAAATGATTTAAAAGATTTAGCTGATCAAAAGGAAATACCACTACTAACAACCATTAATGGTCTACCCTTGGGAGAACCTACCCCCATATACTTGAATGGGGAAGCCTCCCTTGTCTATGCGTCCTTATCCAATATTCTAAAGAATGCCATAGAAGCATCACCAGAACAAAAGCCTGTTATGATTAATATTCAATGGGAAGCGAAGATTGTTGGGATTAACTTTATTAATTATGGAATTGTCCCCAAAGAACTAAGAGAGAACTTTTTTGACAAGTATGTAACCCAAGGAAAGGAAAAAGGAACAGGACTGGGAACTTACAGTGCGAAGTTATTGATAGAAAATACAGGTGGTTCCATTAAAATGGAAACAAGTGATGATAGGACAATGACAACAATAAGTGTCAAATATCCTACCATTCCCTAAGTTATTGAACAATTAAGCTTTGGAAGTAATCCATGACATCTGGAATAAACTCCCGTTTAACAATCTTTTCAATAGATTTTATTGCCAAAAGCTTTGCTTGATCCTGACTTATGCTGTTTTCTCTGTCTATTTTTTCAAAAGAAGCTAACACAGTACCTTGATTATCAACTAAATTAAATGATACCTGCCACTGAACAACTTCATATTGACCTGATTTAGGTAAGGGAGAAAAACGAACGGATCCAGTAACGACCATAGGTCCATCATCAGATACGGCTAAATTACTTTTACCCAGCTCTTGTTTGATAACTTCAGTTAAAGAATCTGCATAGTCACCTTCTACTCGAACTTGGAAAGACATATTGCTTTGAACTTTTTGAACCATTTGTTCAAGTTCATTAAGTCCAACCTCAGGCTGACTGAGTCTTTCATAAGCAGGATTGATTACTTTTAGCTGATCCAAATATATTTGATTACCCTGAGCGACGGTATAGGCTCCTTGAGTATAGGCATATTTACGAGCTACAGAATCAGTACTGTCTGCTAATTCCAACAAGGAGTTAACACGTTCTTCATTCTTCTGGATCAAACCTCTATATAATTTTCCTACAGCTTTTCGATCTAAAATGGCCAGAATATGTACGACCCCGCGATCATCAGTATAAGAAGGACTGTACTTAATCCCTAAAAGATCCTGCTGAGCTGTTACAGTTGTAGTTTGAACCAAATTCTTTTCAACCTCGCTTAGTTGAGAATCATCTCCACTAATTAGCTCTCTATACTGTTTCACCCCTTCACTACTCATAGAAATGTCGGAACGAAAGATTCTTGCTAAAGCACCCATCGCATCATTCTCAGCATCTCTTCGAGTATCACCTGTTCCCACAGCAAAGAGATAATCCTCATCAGGATAGACACTTTCAGGATCTGTAAACAACTTGGCAGCTTCATCCTTGGACAAAGAATTATTGCTATCAGAACTACTTCCAGATTGGGAAGCACAACTAAACATTAACAATGGCATCAACAATAATAATAATTTCTTCATATAACCATCCTTTTATTCCGGAGTGTAGGTTGTTATTAAATTAAGTCCATTTGATGACACATTATATTCTGGATAGGATTTTTCACTAACCAATGTATCCTTGGACCAATATTCAACCTGAATATTATGAGTCCCTGGATCAAGCCAGATTTCACCGGTATAGGCATGGGAAGGGAAATATCGACCAGAACGTAAATCAGCCTTTTCACTAGCATCCACGGCAATATCAGCGGCCACTTCTGCGACAATACCGGTTAATAAACCAGCAAAACCATCTATTTGTTTTTGTGCCTGATCCTTGGCGACTTTTTTAGCTTCTTCAGCTATCAAGCCTTTTACGATCGTTCGTGTTATTGTCTTGATATATATGATGGGCTCTTTTAACTTAAAAGTTTCGAAGGCTACATTTTCCATACTTTCTGTTAGCTCTAAGTCACCAGCATATTCACCGTCCACTTTTACTCTAATGCGGTCAACAGAGCTACCTTGTTTTTTCATGTAAGGTAACTGGAATTTAAAGAAATACCCGCTATTCATTCCATTCCAGTAAAAACTATCGACTTCCTTATTATGAATCTGACCATCATCACCCTCTTCCTGTAGAAGTATAATGATTTGATCCTTAATGGTTTTGATATATAAAGTATTAGCTTTCTTGACAGGAGCTTGACCTGCGAACCCGATAAAGTCCAAACGTCCTTTGTCGGTGTTACTCAAGTAAGGCTCTAGATCAGGTTGGGGAAAATCATAAATTTGACTCTGAGAAGCAAAGGCCATTTTGATTTGGTCACGGTCAATACGAGCGCTGTCCCAATTGTTGTCACCTCGATAGATCAACATACTCAGATACCTGGCCAAAGCAGAATTATGAAAGCGGATTTCCTCTAACGTAATGGGAATCTCTTCATCTTCAGAACTATTATATTCCTGTGCCAGAGAAGCATACTTATCATTAAGATAATTAAGTTTATCTGTTAATCTGTGTACTTCAACATAAGCCCCATCAAAATCCCTCTCCTCTAGATAGGAAAGAGACTTGAACAGATTAACATAGAGATCTTCATGGACCTCCCCTTGGTATTCAATGACATTGTCATTTAACAAGTAGGAAGCAGCAGCTTGAGATACAGATTTAGTGAAGTACTCCTCAATAAGACGTTCACCCATTTCAAGCTCACTAATTGATAGATCATATTTATTAGCATAATAGGCAATCATGCCTCTATCTAAATGATAGAGGACAAGATCTTTATTAGCATTATATAATTCACTTAATTCATTTTTATCTTCATATATAGCTAAAGCAGCATTGTAATCGCCTGCTCTAACATAATTATCAAGTTGCGCATATCTTTCATTACGAGAGGTGGCACAACCCATAGTGGTCAGAACTACCAAGGTAATTAAAAGATAGCTAGACTTTTTTGACATATTTCGTCTCATTAGAATTTTGATTTACGTTGCTCTATTTCTTTCTTGATTTCTTTAGAACCGATCCATACTTTTTCATTAGTTTCAATATTGATCAGCTCCATATCCACCTGGTAAAACACAACCTTTCTATTATCAATGGCATCAGTTATGGATGATATATTACCTATCAGCATAAAATCAGCTCCTGTTTCTTGACCAATTCTTTTCATTGTATCAAGACTTGATTGAGATTGTTGATCAGTTTTTTCGTCTCGCAATTGAAGTCGTTCATCACTGGAGGCAACAAATTTGACTGTACCACTCTTAATTAATTCTCTTTCAATATCTTTGGTAAAAACCCTTGTATCTATGTGTTCACTAGATCTATTACTTATGGAACCAACTATTACAACAGGTTTTCTACCTTCTTGAGTAGCAAAATCATTTACCCAAGGGAAACTCAACGAATCAGAGACCATTTCCTCTGCAACCAAACGAGAGTCAGTATCGTTCCATCGACCACTTAAATCTGTTACCGTATCAGCAGAGGTTCTTTGTACAGTTCTTGATGTTGAATTACAGCTCATTATAAACGCTGGCAAAATTAATAGAAGGAATAATTTCTTCATTCCATGACTCCTTTTTATTATATAAAGTATTACGTATCTTTATACTTTTAAACAATATTATATAAGATTCTATTACTTTTTTTCAAATCTTGCTACATAGGACTTATATATTTAAAAGTGGCTGAGAAATCCTACCGACAGAATTCATTTAGACATAATTTAACGAGTGAGGTTTGAGGACATTCCATTAGGGCAATTAATTATATGGGGGGCTTTTTTAGCCCTCATTGGGCTATTACAAGTGAGCTTATAAAAAAGAAAAACGGCCCATAGGCCGCTCTTCTTAGCCGGAAATACCGTACTTTTTCTTGAATCTTTCTACCCTACCAGCAGTATCAACAAGCTTTTGTTTACCAGTATAAAAGGGGTGACATTCTGAGCAGATTTCCACTTCAATATCACCAGCTGTAGATCGGGTTTCAATTACGTTACCGCAAGCACATTTTATCTTGCTAACTACATAGTTAGGATGAATTCCGTCCTTCATCGTTTCTCCTCCAAAATCGGAAGTCACATTCCCACACCAGATGTGTTCATTGACCTTAAGAAGACATCATTATTCTTAGTTTTACTCATTTTGTCAATGAGCAGTTCCACGATCTCGATATCATCCATAGGATTAAGAACCTTCCTCAATATCCACATTTTGGCAAGTTCTTCCTGTTTTAGCAGTAAGTCCTCTTTACGGGTACCTGACTTCTTAATATTCATAGCTGGAAAGAGTCGTCTGTCAGACAATCTTCTATCCAGATGTATTTCCATATTACCTGTACCTTTGAACTCTTCAAAGATTACTTCATCCATTCGGCTACCAGTCTCAACAAGGGCTGTTGCTACGATAGTTAAGCTACCCCCATCTTCAATATTACGGGCAGCACCAAAAAATCTTTTAGGTTTATGTAAGGCGTTAGAATCGACACCACCAGAAAGGATTTTACCAGAAGTAGGAACGGTTTGGTTATAAGCTCTAGCAAGACGGGTAATAGAGTCTAATAGGATCACAACATCCTTCTTATGCTCTACCAGTCTACGAGCCTTTTCCAAAACCATTTCAGCTACTTGAACATGCCTAGTGGCTTGCTCATCAAAAGTAGAAGCGACAACCTCACCCTGAACATTTCTTTCCATGTCCGTTACCTCTTCAGGTCGCTCATCTATAAGCAATACAATTAAATAAACCTCTGGGTGATTAGTTGTGATTGCATTAGCTACCTGTTGCAGCAAAGTCGTTTTACCAGTTCTGGGGGGGGATACAATTAAACCTCTCTGCCCTTTTCCAATGGGACAGAATAAATTAATGATTCTAGTAGAGACATCATCAGATTTTCCATCAAGCTCTAAGCGCTCGTTAGGATAAAGTGGAGTTAAATTATCAAAGGGAACTCTGTTTTGAGCCACAGAAGGATCATCAAAGTTAACAGATTCCACTCGAAGCATGGCAAAAAATCTTTCCCCCTCTTTAGGAGGTCTTATCTGACCATATACGGTATCACCAGTCTTTAGATTGAATAATCGTATCTGGCTGGGAGAGATATAAATATCATCCTGTCCAGGTAGATAAGAATTCTGAGGGCTTCGAAGAAAACCATAGCCATCAGGAAGGATTTCTAAAACACCATAAGCAAAAATAACCCCTGATTGATTGGTATGGCCTTTTAGAATGTTAAAGATAACCTCCTGCTTCTTCATGGTCAGGATATCGTCTTTGTTAACACCCAAGTCAACGGCAATGCTTCTCAACTCAGGCATATTCTTTCTGGTTAATTCATTGATGCTAATTTTGTTGTTTTCATCAAACTGGATTGGTTCTTTGTTACTGGTAGAATTATAATTCTTTTTATTGTTTCTACGATTTTTCTGACTACCCTGGGTAGAACCATTATCTCCCAAAGCATCTTTCACCAGCTCTACCCTTATCTTTTTACGACGACTTTTCTTCTTGGGTGCATCGACAATAGCATTAGGAGTCTCTTCCTTGGACTTTTCGCTATCTCCAGATTCCTGTGAATCTTGAGTTTCTTTGCTTTCGCTCGTTTCGACTTTTACTCGTCTAACTGCCTTTCGTACAGCTTTTTTAGGTTCAGTGGATTCCTCAGAAACGGTCTCTTTTGTAGACTCTTCAGTCTCCTGGTTTGTCAAATCCAGAGTTTCTTCCTGCTCAAGTGAGGAATCTTGATCCGAATTGGTTTTCATAATAACTCCAATAAAATATATGCATTATTTATATCATGACGAATATGAATCGTAATTAGCGGGTTAATTAAAAGCAGATTGGGCTTTTGTTATCAAATATAGGGTCTCTCCATGAGCCTGTCAATACTATTTTTCCCGGAAATTAAGTTTTCAATCATAAAATATAAGGTAATTGCCGTTTTTTTTCTAACATATCCTCTATCACCAGAGAACTGAAACCTATAAACCATAGGCGCACCTGTACTACTCATAACACCGATAAAGACGGTACCAACAGGTTTATTCTCTGTGGCCCCTCCCGGACCAGCAATTCCGCTAACGGCATAAAAACAATTACCCAATCCTTGCTCTTTTAATCCATTCAATAGAGCTATAATTGTTTCTTCCGACACGGCACCGAATTTATCAAGGATGGGGAAGGGAACTCCCAATAATTTGTTTTTAGCTTCATTACTATACACTACTTGTGAAGAACTTAGTATTTGAGAGGATCCTGGCAGGTCTGTAATCTCTTTGGCAACGAGCCCCCCTGTACAGGATTCCGCTCCTGCTAATACAATCTTATTAGCAAGGCATAAATTAAAAACTTGATTGATTATAGTGTCATGGCCCTTCCGAACACAAGAACTTCCGTATTTATCCTTTAGAAGTTCAAACACCTTGTTACAATTATCATATTCACCATGAAGTGTTACTTTAATATGACCTTCACTTGCAATAGTTGACCAAGTCATAAGAGAAGTAACCATCTCTTTTAGACTATCTTCAACTTCGGACTCTGGTATTAAAAAGCATGAAAAGGGGAAGTCGCTTTTTGCATCGTTTTTGGGCCATAACTTTGTTATTAGTGGCATAATCTGCCCTTCAAAAAGAGGGTGAAACTCACTGGGCGGTCCTGGAAGGCTTATAAGAAGTTGGTCACTATGATAACGATGAAATCCCGGTGCAGTTCCCCATTCATTGCTTACAACAGTAAAACCATCAGGGTAAAAAGCTTGATTTCTATTGCTTTCACTGGCCCTGCCCTTTAATCGCTTTTGGATATCATTCCAGCTTTGTTCATGCCAGACTAAGGGGCTGGAAGTAACTTCACTTATAATGTCTCTTGTCAAATCATCAGAGGTTGGGCCTAAACCTCCCAATGTTAGAATGATATTATACTTGTCTTCTATAGCGTCATTCAGAACTCTTTTAATATCTTCAGAACAATCTGGCAGTAATACAACTTTTGCTAATTGAATCCCCATACTCTTAAAATATCTTCCCACATACATTGTATGGAGATCTTGAACTTGTCCAGTGACAAGCTCTGTTCCCATTAAAAGAAGTAATGCGTTCTTAATGCTATTCACCTTGAAGTGATTGTTTTAATTGATTAGCAGAAGCACTAAATATATCGAGGCCCTGAGGATCTCCAATCATTTCTACTTTTCCTTCAAAAATAACGCCATCAGCAATCTTTAAGACATTGGCCTTCAAATTGCCGTATACTTGACCTGTTTCCACAATTTCTAATTCTTGTGAGGCTTCGACATTCCCTCGAACCAGCCCCCCTATCAAGATAGAACCGACTTTAATGTCAGCTATCACTTCTGCCCCCTCATGGATATATAAGAAACCAGGGGATTCAATACGACCTTCAAAGCGACCATTAATTTGAAGTGATGAAGAAAAACGCATAGTACCATTAAATCCAGTTGTACTACCCAAAGTCGTTTTTATGTCATAGATCTGAGAATGATTAGGTTGTTTTGCCATTGTATTCCTATTTTGTTGTCATTACAAAAACCCCATCCCAATCATCAGGAGGAGGATTTTGCAAATAATGCTTGCATCGCGCAAAATACACTTTACTGGGGCCATCATCAGAATCAATCTTTAAAGCCTCAGCAAAACTGCGCTTTGCCTCTTCAAACTGCATTAATTTATAATATTTTCGTCCATCAGCAAAATACTGTAGAACTTTTTTTTTGCTTTCAGATAACATAAACCTTACCTTATATCAGGAAACACTTATGTTTTCCTGGCCTTCTTTAAGACCATTTAGGTGTTTTTGAAATCTGCGTTCTAATTCTTCAACAGATATCTCATTTTCCTTTAGCTTATCCCCCTGACTTTTTAGATCAGAGATTTCTTCATCTAGGCCTTCTAAAGCCGCTACGGCTCTCTTACACTCATCTTTAACCTGTGAGACATATTGCTCTACGTCACTTAAATTGGAAGTATCCAGATTGTTAGCCCCTTGTAATAAGGATTCTACAGGCTCTCGCAGGGCCTGGGTGAAATAGGTTAAGGATTTATTAAAGGATTCGATTAAAGTAATACGTCTTTCTTTATGAACAATTGATTTGGATAATTCTCTATGTCTTAGAACAGCACGTATCCTCGCAAGGACTTCTGAAAAATTAAAAGGTTTTGTTATATAATCTTCTATTCCTAACTCAAAACCCTCAATTTTATCTTTTGCCGCATCTAATGCTGAGAACATGATAATAGGAATATCCTTATAATCAGTATATCGAGGATCCTTTTTTATTAATCTCGTTACTTCCCAACCTGTTAACTTAGGCATTATGTTATCAAGAATTATTAATTCAGGATTAACTTCTCGAACCTTGTCCAAGGCCTCTTCACCATCATGAGCCAGGGCAACAGTGAACCCTAGTTTGGTTAGCATAACTTCAAAGAACTCTAAATTTATTGGTTCATCATCTACTATTAAAATCTTTTGGTTCATTATTATCCCCTCTCTTATATTCTAGCTATCGCTTTTAGCCCTTGTCAATTGACTTTTACAAAGGCCAACAATCAGAGAGGCTAAACCAAGAATCATAAATAAGATTCCACTCCAATCGCCAAATTTTGTATAAACAGAAAGACTATCCGTGTATACAGGAACATCATAGGTCAAATGGGTTTTGGTGAAAGGCTCGGCTTCAGCTAAGATTCTACCATTAGGATCAACGACAGCCGTCATTCCCCCATTAGCAGACCGGACTAAGCTCCTTCTGTTTTCCACAGCCCTAAATGTTGATATAGAAAGATGCTGCATCATACTTACAACACTAAAAGCCCAAGAATCATTGGTTATATTCACGATAACATCAGCGCCCTGACGTACAAAATTACGTGATAGATATCCAAAAACATCTTCAAAACATATTGTGGCGGCGAACTTAAGACCTGCAGCCTCAAAAACTGTGTATTCTGTACCGCTGCCCCACCAGTGAACATCTTGTGTTTTTAAAAAATTATACAGGAAAGGCAAGCTTTTTTCATAGGGGAAATGCTCCGTAAAGGGCACTAAATGAATCTTTTTATAGATTTGCTGATAATCCCCCTTATCCCACAGTAAGGCAGCATTATAATCAATCCTTTCCATCTGATTATTTGAGTTCTTATGCTTCTCAGCATGGTCATTACCAAATAAGTAGGGAATCTGTTGAGTTGATAAGAAATCATTAAGCTCTTTGACTAACTCATAGGATTGTTGATTCTCCCGATATTGGGTGTGATAAAAGACAGGAGGGACAAAAGCCGTCTCTGACCATACAACTAAATCAGGATTATCTTTTACAGCTTTTTTGCTTTCATCAATCAAACGATCCAAACCTTTCTTATATGCTGATATGCCCCCTTTCCAAGGATCTATATCATGCTGAATAAGAGATATGCGTTTTGTTGGACTCTGAGAATAGTCCACTTGACTGATCAAACCAAAAACAACATTTCCTAAAAAGACGATCGCGTATCCAAAAGCCCACCATTTAGATTTTAACCAAAACTCTTTATATTCCCTTCGCGGTCTTGATAACAAGCGGCCAATATAAAAAGAAGGAAAGATAACTAAGAGACTGACACCCCAGATTCCCCAAAAGGAAGCGCTTTGTATAAAAGGGATAAACTTATATTGGCTATAAGCCATTATACCATAAGGATATCCAACAAAGCCTTTGGTTCTTATATATTCGTAAGCCATCCACAACAAACACTGTGGTAAGAAGGCCCAGTCTTTCCATAACACATCGACAGCCTTTAAGGCAGGAAAAAGAAAGAAAAAATAAAACATATATATGACATTAACAACAAGTCCTGCAACAGGATGAAAATTGGTTAGCCAATAATTAAAAATAGAATAGGTGATTAATGCATAAAGTGGGCCATATAAAAAGGCCTTAATCCATCCGGATCTTTTAATAACAGGGACAAGAGGTATTAATGCAAAGAACCCCAAAAATCCCCAACCTTCCAGGCTTAAAAAACTGGGAAAGCTTAATGCAAATAATAATGCTGATAATGAAAGAAGGGCCACTTCCACTAAGATTAGCGAAACGGCCCTTTTTAGGTTTTGTTCCTTGGCCATGATTATTTCCTCAATGGCCAAGCTAATGTCTTTAATTCCTTTCCAGGACGGAAAACACAAACACCATGGTTATCAACAGGGACAATATCTCCCGTTTTAGGATTACGAGCCTTTTCACGTCCCTTACGGGTACGAATCTCAAAGGTTCCGAATCCTCGAAGTTCGACAATTCTGTCTTCTTCCAAGGCTTTTTTAATTTCATCGAAAAATGCATCGATCACAGCGTGAATATCTTTTCTATTCACCCCGTGTTCATTAAATATTTCTTCAATAATTTCCGCTTTTGTCAGTTTTGCGCTAGCCAATATTCTCCCCCACAAAGATGTGATCTTAAGTCGAAAAAAGCAGCGCTATTATGCCATTGCGTTTAGTTGTTTGTGTAATCTGGACTTCTTTCGAGCTGCAGTATTTACATGATAGATACCTTTTCTTTGTGCTGTATCCATCAATTTTACAAAAGCTCTAAAAGCAGTTTCAGCTTGAGTTTTATCACCAGCTTTTACTGCAGATTCAAAAGCTTTCACTGAAGTTCTCACAGTGCTTTTATCAGCTCTGTTTCGAAGTCTTCTTGTAGTGTTTTGTCGATTTCGCTTTTCTGCTGAAAGACTATTTGCCAAGGGTATTCACCTCCATTCAAATTTCCAATTGAAATTGCAATGACCAAAACTAACAAAATTGCAAGTTCATGTCAAGCAGTCATATAACATAGCTAATTATTTTTAATAAAAGGATTTCTTTTTATTGTGATCCTTGTATATATTTTAGAACACAACAAGGAAGGTGGGATGTTACAACAGTATAAAACGCTTTTTCCCTATTTTAAAAAATGGGCATACAGATATATATTGGGGTTTTTATTACTTATCTTGACCAATACAGGCCAAATGATAATTCCCCAAATACTAAAAAAGGTAATAAACAAGTTAGAATCAAGTGGATGGGACAAAGAATTTGTTCTACATAATTTGTTTTATCTAGTAATCGTCGCCATAGTCATTGCTATAGGCCGCTTTGGTTGGCGTTTTTTTATACATGGGGTCTCCCGAAGTATCGTCAAGGAGTTAACTTCTCGACTTTTTAATCACCTGATGAAGTTGGGGCCCAAGTTTTATGGTCAAAATAAAGCAGGTGATCTTATGGCTAGGGCTACCAATGATATGAACTCAGTACGGATGGCAACAGGAATGGCTGTTGTCGCAGCAACTGATGGTATATTTCTTACAGTGTCTATCTTAATCATTCTGTTTGTAACAGCACCTAAAGTAGCTTTATTCACTATACTCCCTCTGCCTGTTTTATCTATTGCCATTGTGGCAACAGGTCCTATTATTGGGAGACTATTCAAGTCAGTACAAGAAAAATACAGTGCTATTTCAGCAGGGGCCCAGGAAGCTTTTGGTGGTGCTAGAGTCATTAAATCTTTTGTCAGGGAAAATTATTTTACCGATCAATTTTTAATAAGGAATCAGGATTACAAAAAAATAAACCTTGAACTTGTGCGCATATGGGGGTTATTCGAACCTTTCCTTTCCTTTTTATCAGGAATGACCACATTACTGTTACTTGCTTTTGGAGGAAGAGCTGTTGTGGAGGGAACATTATCTCCAGGTGATTTTGTAGCCTTTTTATCCTATTTATCAATGCTTCTATGGCCTATGATGGGAGCTGGCTTTACTATAAACATGCTTCAGAGAGGAGCCGCCTCATTAGAACGAATCAATGCGATCCTACAGGAAAAGCCAGAAATTATGTCACCAGATTCAGGGATAACAAAAGTTGAGAATTATAGCCTAACGATTAATGACTTAAATTATTCTCACGAAAAAGGGAAACCTATCCTTAGCAACATAAATCTTTCTATTAAGCAGGGACAAATTTTAGGTATTTTAGGACCAACGGGAAGTGGTAAATCTACCCTGATCAACTTATTACCAAGAATATATGATCCTGATAGAAATACAATTTTCCTGGGAGGCCAGGATGTTCATGATTACGAACTCACCTTATTGCGTAAACAATTTGGATTTGTCCCCCAAGAAAGTTTTCTTTTTTCAGACACAATCAAAAACAACATATTATATGGTTTAGATAATTGTTCGGAAAAAGATTTCAACAATGTTGTCAGTTTATCAACGATTGATCGTGATGTAGAAGGCTTTCCTCATAAATGGAACACGATGGTCGGGGAAAAAGGAGTGACGCTCTCAGGTGGACAAAAACAACGAATTGCCATTAGTCGTGCGTTGCTATTGGATCCACCTATTTTGGTCTTAGATGATGCCTTATCAGCGGTGGATGCGAATACGGAAGCTCTTATACTAGAACATTTAATGGAAACCCGAAAAGACAAAACAACAATTCTCATCAGTCATCGTATTTCAACCTTAAAGAAATCAGATAACATCATTGTTATTGAAAATGGAATCATAACACAAAAGGGGCAGCATAAAGATCTCATGAAAAAAGAAGGACATTACCAAAAGATTGCTCACCTACAACATCAGGAGCAGGATGATGAATAACCAGGAAAAAGAAATCAAAATGATGGATCCTCTTGTCTATAGAAAATTATGGGGATTCGTGAAACCTCACAAGGTAAAGTTATTCATAAGCACCATCATGCTCATTATAGCCTTAGCAGGAGAGCTTTATGTTCCGATCCTTATTCAGAAGACTGTTGATAATCAGATTATGGCAGGCTTGACCGTTGAACAAGCACAAAACGGAATCATGCATAATGTTATCATCCTCTTTTTCATATTGTTAAGCATTGTGGTTTTTTCTTTTGGACAGATCTACCTTCTAGCCATATTAAGTCAGGATGTGATGACAGCAATTCGGCATACAGCCTTTAATCATATCCTAAATCAAAATATGGATTTTCTAAATAAAACACCTGTGGGAAAACTGGTATCCAGTGTCACCAGTGATGTTGAAACCATTAATGAATTGTTCAATTCTGTTTTTACCAGTCTTCTGAGAGATGGAGCTTTGATCATAGGAGTTACAATTACTCTGCTTTTTCTTGATATAAAACTAGCCCTTATAACCTTGTTAACTGTTCCTCCTGCTTTTGTTTTGATTTATCTATTCCGTATAGCCTCCCGGAAGGTGTTCAGAAATGTTCAAAAATGTGTATCGAGTGTTAATACTTATTTATCTGAGCATTTTAATGGAGTTCAAATTGTACAATTATTTGGAGCAGAGAAAAAAACATCAAAGGAATTTCAAGTTGAGAACCAGAATCTATATCTGGCTACAATGAAGCAAGTCTATGTTCAGGCCACCTTTCGTCCTTTAGTTGACCTGCTATCAAGTATTTCTATGGCTGTGGTAATTTATGTAGGAGGGAAATATCTTGGCAAGGATATGATTAGTCTAGGTATTCTGATAGCCTTTATTAATTTGTTAAGTAAATTTTTTGATCCCATCAAGGATATGGCTGATAAATTTGGAATTATGCAATCCGCAATGGCTGGTGGAGAACGTATTTTTACTCTACTGGATTCACCTCAGGAAGTTATAGAGGAACAATCAACTATGGCCAATGACATTGAAGGTAATATTGAGTTCAGGGATGTTCATTTTTCCTATAAGAAAGGAGAGCCTATCCTTAAAGGGATTAGTTTTAAAGCCGCTCCTGGTGAAACCATTGCCCTGGTAGGATATACAGGTGCAGGTAAAACGACTATCACCAACCTCGTCACGAGACTTTGGCCTATAGATTCGGGAAGCATTTTACTTGATGGTAAAGATATAAATGACATGGATATTCCAACATTAAGAAAATCCATACTCCCTGTGCTGCAAGATGTCGTTTTGTTTTCAGGTACCATTAGGGAGAATCTAACCTTAGGCAAAGAAATAGATAACGAAGTATTAGTGCAAGCTTTAAAAGCGGTTCATGCTGATTTTGTTCTTAATCTCCCGGAACAAATGGATACAAAACTCCATGAAGGAGCCTCTAACTTATCAGCGGGACAAAGACAGTTGCTTAGTTTTGCAAGAGCTCTCGTTCATAATCCTAAAGTATTGATACTTGATGAAGCCACAAGTAATGTAGATACAGATACGGAA
This sequence comes from Spirochaeta cellobiosiphila DSM 17781, assembly GCF_000426705.1. Lineage (NCBI taxonomy): Bacteria > Pseudomonadati > Spirochaetota > Spirochaetia > Spirochaetales > Spirochaetaceae > Spirochaeta > Spirochaeta cellobiosiphila. The sequence continues at coordinate 59,158 of NZ_KE384558.1, read as the reverse complement.
CATCTGATCCAAAAAGCACTACCAGTGCTTATAGAGGGAAGGACCAGCCTGGTAATAGCACATAGACTCAGTACCATACGAAAAGCCGATAGAATATTAGTTCTGGAACAGGGCAAAATAATAGAATCCGGTACCCACCAGGAACTCTTAAGCCTGCAGGGTACCTATTATAATCTATATCAACTGCAATTCAATGAAGACCTATAAATCATCCGGGTTAAATACCCGGAGACTCCAGCGCCGTTTATCATTGCTGTAGTAGAAATCTTTTATAGGACGTTCATAGGAGCGGTTATCTTCTAGTTGAACACGGATTTTTTTGGTAAAGATATTAACATCTTGTACTCTAACCATATTTTTACCCATGGATATCCGACTGCCTTCAGAAGGTAATCGTTTCTTCTCATTATGATAAAAATCATATTCATAACTAAGACAACAAAGTAATCGTCCACAAGGACCGGATATTTTCATGGAGTTAAGACTTAGATTTTGTTCTTTAGCCATTTTAATGGAGACAGGTTTTAAATGATCTGTGATGCCATGACAACAATACACACGCCCACAGACACCAACCCCGCCTAAAACTCGAGCTTCGTCTCTGACACCTATCTGCCTTAACTCGATTCTCATCTTAAAAATAGAAACGAGATCCTTAACCAACTCTCGGAAATCGACTCGATTTTCCGCAGTGAAGAAGAATAATACTTTCGCTTCATCAAGCAGATAATGAGCACTTACTAACTTCATTTCTAATTTATGCGAAAAAATCTTTTCGCGACATATACTAAAAGCCTCTGCTTCCCTTTCTTCATTTTGCTCCCACTTTTTTAAATCTTGTATGGAAGCTCTTCGAATTACAGTAAAGACCGGTTGTTCTGTCAAATCTCCGGGGTCCTTCACCATTCCCAAAAACTTAGCTAAATCACGTCCATACCTAGTGGGTGCGATCACAAGACAGCCAGGGTCCAAAGACATTTGATCAGGAAGCACCACAACTTCTGTTTCAGAAGAGTGCATAACTTTGATCCTATAATAAGGACCTTCAGGTATTTCGGTATTTTTTACTTTTTCCTTAGTAGTCCCCCGCTCTTCTAAAAGAGCAGTATCTATTTCATCATGAGGCATGATATTCTCCTTTAAGACAAGAGATCGACAAGCAATCCTTGAATTTCTTCAACCCGGTGTAAGATTTCTAATTGGCCCGACTGGTTTTGAATAACACCGGCAACCAGACGGTCTAGTTTCTCATTGAGAATCTTCACTTGAAAATATTTCTTTCTGCTAAAATTACGATTAAGAACACCTTCCTGTTCTTCTACAGTAAAATTGTGAAGATTAATTGTCTTAAGGAATCGGCTTATCGCCTCTTTGTAACGCTTAATATTGGACATGTTCGGTTCATTTGCCAGGGCCTCACCTACATCATGAACTTCATCAAGTAATAATTCAATTTCATCAATCGCACCTGCTTTAATATCAGAAGCAGCGCCATCCGCTTCATGTAATCGTTTATCTAAAGTGGATTTAAAGATATGCTTTTTCTTTTCCGACTTTTGAGTTTTTTTATCAATAAACTGCTGGGGAATTCCTGAGGCGCCGAGTTGATCTATTCCTTCCACTGATATCCATTCCCGTATTGTTTATCTTTTGAGAATGAGGAGACACTTGCTGATTCCCCATCAGGTTTTGACTTATTGTCCCAATCCAATGAAAAATAACCACCCTTTTGGATCTTATAATTATGACTGGTCAAATCCTCTGATTCATTAGGTAATGGAGTGACAACACAACGTCCGTCCATTAACATACCACGTTCAACCTCAAGACGGGGAGCGTAAATATTACCAATTACAAAACCACTGGATAAAACGGTTACCTTATGAGAACAATAAATATCGCCTTTAAAGACACCACCGATAACAATCTCTCGAGAGTGCACAGTACAACGCGCCCGTCCAGTGGATCCAATTATAACTTTACCTTCTGAATGTATGGAACCAATAAAATCTCCATCCACTCGCAGGATTCCAGATATAGATAAGTCACCTTGAAAAGCAGTTCCTTCGCCAATGTACGAATTTACAAAATTATTATCAGCCGTATATGAAGCCAAAAAAGAGTCCTTTATTTGTCGTTCAGTATTGTTGTAGATATGTTCATATATTTACGGGGATCAACAACCTGAGTACCTAAATGAATTTCATAGTGAGTATGCGGACCAGTAGCCATCCCTGTACTTCCCAATAATCCTATTACCTGCCCACGATGAACATCCTGTCCTTTTGTCACTAAAATACGATTCATGTGAGCGTATTTTGTATAAAAACCATACTTATGACGGATCAAAACATAGTTACCATATCCAGTTCTATCATATCCTGCTTCTATCACTTTACCATTAGCGGTTGCCACAAGAGGAGTACCGGGTCTATAGGCAATATCAATACCTTTATGAAGATACCAGGCTCCTGTAAAAGGATGAACAGCAGGTCCGAACTCAGCCGTTACATAACCAATACCATTTTGAACTGGCCACATGGTAGGAATATCTACGAGAAGATCTTTTTGTGCTGAGAGTACTTTACCAATTTCTTCTATAGGTTTGGAAGCTCCTTCCATATAGGCTGACAGACTTCTTAAATCGGAAACTTCTGCCATACTGCCCTGCTCTACATTATCGATACCTAAGAAATAACTTAAGTCTCCTAAAGGAACTCTACTGTCATCGTTATTACTGTCAGACTGTAGCCCCAACACACTTAATGTCTGGGATAGAGAGTCTTCAAAACCTTCAGCGGATTTTTTGAGATCACCTATCTCTTTACGCAAAACTTCCATATTCGTTTCTGATGATTGTAAGTCTGTTACTTTTTCCGATAATGTCTGGGCTACACCGGTAATCTTGGTAGAATAGAATAAGAATCCTCCAACAACTACCATCAAAAAGGCTCCAGTGAAGATAAGAGCGAAAAGTGAAATCTGAAAATTAAAGGGCTTCTTTTCCGTATGTGGTATAAGCATGACAGTATACTTACCTTGTCCACGTCCTCTAAAACGTTTAAAAATATTAAACGCGCCAAAAAAACGGCTCTTAAGCCCCTGGGACGCTTTCTTGGAAATATCTTTTTCTGTCTTTTTTAACCTATTTACCGGAGACAAAGTATATCCCTCTCATTGGAATTGAGTATATTCATATCTATATTAACAGGTTTATAAGATCTTTGACAACTCATTCTTTAAAGCCCTTTACTATTTCCCCTACACAACTCTCTTAATTATGTAGATTTTCGGCATAATGAGTATAGTTTTTTACTTTTTATCTATAATTGATGTTGGTATCTGTAAATATTTACGAGGATCTACTACTTGTGTACCCAAATGAATCTCATAATGGACATGAGGTCCGGTAGCGGTTCCTGTCATACCCATTAAGCCAACAACATCACCTCTTTTTAGAACCTGACTTTTTGTAACAATAATACGACTCAAGTGTGGATATTTGGTAAAAAAGCCATACTTATGTCTAACAAGTACATAGTTACCATAACCACCACGATCATACCCCGCTTCAACAACAACACCATTAGCCGTTGAGATAACAGGAGTACCAGTTCGGGCAGCAATATCAATACCTTTATGAAGATACCATTCCCCTGTAAAAGGATGAATAGCGGGGCCAAATTCCGCAGTAACGACTCCCTGACCATTTTGAACAGGCCATAAAGTGGGAATATCAACCAATAAATCTTCCTGTGATTTTAATAACTTTCCGATTTCCTCTATAGGTTTTGAAGTTTGATCCAGGTATAAGGACAAACTGTTCAAATCTTCCAGTTCTTTTGCGTCATTACTACTCGAGTTATTTTTATTCAAAAAGTAACTTAAACTACCAAAAGGAAGATTTTCTTTCTTATTTTCCATATTGGAATCAATTCCTAATACGGCAAGTGTCTGATTAAGAGAGGCTTCAAACTTGGTTGCAGATATTCTCAAATATCCTATTTCTTTTCTTAAAGTCTCCACATGGGACTCAGAAGATTTTAATTCAGCTTCTTTTGTAGTTAAGGTCGAAGATATTTCCGGTATTTTTGTCGAATAGAGTACCACTCCTCCTAGAATGAGAACAAGAAAAATCATGCTGATAATTATCGCCAGAAAGGAAGTTCTAAGATACAAACCTTTTTTATGGGTGTGTGGGATGATAGCTACACTATATTTACCCCTTCCATCTTTATGCTGTCTTTGTAAAAAGGTAATCAAATGGAAAATTCTTCTCTTTATATTTATCCATATATTATAACATGTATTCTTTTCAAAATTCTTGAGCTTATTATCGAGTGACACTTTAACCGCCTTGCGGTCAGATTATATCACAATTCGAAGATTATTTACCACATATTATTAAATCTTAAATTTTCCTTTCCTTAAACTCTTATTGACGTGGAGCTCCCACTGTGCTAGTTTTTATTAAAACAGAGAACAATCTTACCTTAATAAAAGAAGAGAAGCCCATGCGATATTTTGATACTCATTGCCATATAGGACTGATTCATGAAGATCCTATCGAACAGTTGCTTATTACTCAAGAAGCCAAACAAGACGGAGTTGATGGTATTCTAAGTATCACAAACAACATCCAAGACTTCTTTGAAGTATATTCTCATTTAAAGACAGCCTCTAATGTCTATTACAGCATAGGAGTGTCCCCTTCAGAAGTTAATCATCCGGGAAGGGATTGGGAAAGCAAGATAGAAGAAGGAGCCTCCTACGATAAAGTTGTAGCTGTAGGAGAGATAGGCTTAGACTACTACAAAAAGTTTGGAGATAAAAATTCTCAAATCGAATTATTTATTCGACAGTTAGAAATAGCTGAACAGCTAAATAAACCTGTTGTTATTCACAATAGAGAAGCCGGATCTGATATACTCGACATACTACGGGACAAATTACCAGCACGTGGAGGAATACTCCATTGCTTCTCTGAAGATTGGGAGTTTGCCAAAAAAGCGTTAGATCTCAATCTATACATAAGTTTTGCTGGAAATGTTACCTATAGAAATGCGAGAAATCTACACACGACGGCTAAAAACATGCCAGTGGAAAGGATGGTAATTGAAAGTGAAGCTCCTTTTATGATACCTGCCGAGTATAGAGGAAAGCGTAATAAACCCTCTTATATCCATTCTACCTGTGCTTATTTAGCAGATCTGAGAGGAGAAGATCCGGAAGAACTCTCATCTATTTTATATGAAAATTCCCTTAGAGTTTTTAACTTATAATTGATGAATGGATTATCTTAAACCTGTAATCTTACCCGGTGGAACTATACTGCCGGGTAATTTATTTTTAGCTCCTACTGCCGGATATTCAGATGGCCCCTTTCGTAGTATTTGTCGAACCTGGGGTGCTGATCTATGTTACACAGAAATGGTATCAACTGAAGCACTTTGGCGAGGCAATAGCAAAACACATAATTTATTAAAACGTGAAGATAATGAGCCAGAATATGCGATACAACTATTTGGCTCTGATTATGACAGTGTTTATAAATCACTTCCCTATTTGACACAACACAATCCTCTCTTATTAGACATTAATGCCGGTTGTCCTGTACCCAAAATCATCAAATCAGGAGCAGGCTCCTGGTTAATGAAAGATCCCCGAAAACTTATGGACATTATAAAAACCATTAAAGATCATACGGATATTCCTCTTACTATAAAATTACGCTTAGGGTGGGATGCGAACTCTATAAACTACTTGAAGATAGCCCAGGAGGCTCAAGAATTAGGAATACAAGCTGTAGGATTACATGCCAGAACAAAAGAAATGGCCTATAGAGGTAAGGCGGATTGGAATCATATAAAGCATTTAAAAGAAAACTTAGATATACCTGTATTTGGTTCAGGAGATTTATTCACATCTGAGGATGTCATCAGAATGCTAACTCAAACGAAATGTGATGGAGTTCTCATAGCTCGGGGAGCCTTTGGTAATCCTTTTATTTTTAGTCAGATCAAAGGAACCATAGACAAATTAAACGCAAAGACTATCATTGATACGGCCCTAAAACATTTAGACTTATCAATCCAATATTATGGAGATCAAGCCTTCAAAGAAATCAGAAAGCATTTCTCAGCCTACTTAAAGGGCATACCCAATAGTAACGATTTACGTCGAAAGCTGATGACCGCTCAAACAAAAGATCAATATAAACACTTACTTAATAGTATTTTATAAAATACAAACATTTTTTATCGATACACATATATACATTCCTTACTAAAATAGTTATTATTAATAAGTAAATATTTATTGATAATACTTTAACCAATGGAGTAAGGAGTTGAATATGAAAGTTATTGTTGTAGGAATTAATCACGCAGGGACATCTGCCATTAGAACTTTATTGACCCAAAATCCTGAAATTCAGATAAATGCCTATGATCGAAATACAAATATCTCTTTCCTAGGATGTGGAATAGCCCTGGCAGTAGGGGGAACGGTCAAAGATGTAAATAGCTTATTTTACTGTGACCAGATTAGGTTAGAAGAAATGGGGGCGAACGTCTTCATGGAGCATGACGTTATCAAAATAGATGAAGTCAATAAAACTGTTACCATCAAGAACCTTAGCACTAGAGATATCATAGAAGATAGCTATGACAAATTAATATATGCAGCAGGATCATGGCCGATTGATATACCAGGGATACCTGCGGAACATCAAAACCTGGAAAACATCATGTTATGTAAACTCTTCCAGCACGCTGAGGAATTGATTCAAAAAGCAGATGAACCAAATATCGAAAGTGTAGCGGTTATTGGTGCTGGATACATCGGAATAGAATTAGCTGAAGCTTATCAAAAGAAAGGCAAAAAGGTCACACTAATCGATTTTGCCGATCGTGTTATACCAAGGTACTTTGATCCCGAATTCACTGATAAAGTAGAACAGGATATGCTTAATTCAGGCATTACCTTGGCCTTGGGAGAAAAAGTTATTGATTTTGAAGGCATTCAGGGCAAAGTCAAATCAGTGATCACAGATAAGGGCAAGTATGAAGCAGATCTTGTCATAAAAGCTATAGGTTTCAAACCCAATACAGAGTTACTCCCCCATGGGAAGAAGGTAGAAAATGGTGCCTTGGTCGTAGATAGTCAAATGAGAACATCCCTACCAGACGTGTATGCCATTGGTGATGCAGTAGCTCTCTATCATGCTTCCCTACAGAAAAACCAGCAAGTAGCCTTAGCCACAAATGCCGTTAAAACAGGATTAGCTGCCGCTTTTTCAATAAATGGAATAAAAGGAGCAGAAGTCCAAAGCATAGCCGGAACAAATGCTATATCCGTATTCAATAATAATCTGGCAAGCACAGGATTAAGTGAGTTTGCCGCCAGAGCAGCAGGATTAGATATAGACTCAAGCTTTATCGAAGATGCAGATAGACCAGAGTTCATGAATGAATATGGCATGACAAAGATAAAGTTAATATATGAGAAGAAAACTCTTCGATTAGTGGGGGCCCAAGTAGGTTCCTGTGATGATATCAATCATACAGAAATTATATACTATTTAGCTCTCGCTATTCAGAAATCTATGACCTTACCGGAAATAGCTTTCACCGATGTTTACTTCCTCCCACATTTCAATAAACCATTTAATTTTATTCTTACAGCCATTTTACATGGCTATCGGACTGGATTATAACAAAGTGAATAATAAAGTCCTCGTTTAAAATTGTTGAAATCAAAATAAGCCCAGCCTACACTTTAGGCATGGGCTCATTTTTGGAAATGATACAATCCTTTTTTAACAATATATTTACTAGTGATCCACAGGAGAAATTGGTTAAAAAAGAATTAAGACTTGTACATCAAGAACTAAAGGCATTAAAACCACGCTTATATCAAACATCCCCCAAAGCATTCCTGCCTGCACTTGGGCAGCATTTTTACAACCTTTACTTAAACTTATTACCTATTTATGAAGTATTAAGCAAAACAATAGGACATAAAGAACCTGGGCTGAATAGAAATTTTAAGAATTATCTCTTAGAGAGTCTGCTAGGATCCAATTTCGCAGAAAAAAGAGAGTCTTTTCAATATGAAAATATTAAAAGAAAACTAGAAGGGGCTCCCAATAGAGAAAAGGAATCCATAAAGATTCGGGATGAACTTAAAAACTTTTCCAGAAGAGTCATGGCACTGGACAAATCAAAGTTTAACCTGGCTATGGCAGAAGTCAATCACCTTTGGGAACTATGTAATTATCCCTTTTCTAATATACTGGCTTTTTTTGATGTATCTCTCGACCTAAGTAAAATAGAAAAGAAACCAAGTTTCTCATTAAGCTCCAATAAAATGCTCTCTCAGGAATTGAAGGACTTCTACTATCTATGGGGAGGTATTAATTTTAACATGGATTTTCTCCCCCTGTTAACAGTGTTAGAAAAACGTCTCTATGGTGAGCATTTAGAGAAAAAAAAAGATCAACAGAAAATCTTAAACAACATACACCGTTATTACTCCAGAGAACTTCCACCAACTGTCATATTAAATTTGATAAAAGCCTGGGATGAGGACCCCCTCGCCCGTTTACCTGTCAATAAAGAACAGCCTGATGAAATAAAACTATATTTAGAATCCATCGAAAACTTATTCATAAAGGACATGGAAAGGGCACTCCGAGAATTAAAAGAAAATACTATATCCGATGATTTAAAAGTATTATTTGAATCCCAGAACTTAGAGGAGCTAGAGAATTATTGTTATACAAAGAGTCAAGCCTTTGAGGACATTGGCCTACCTGGTTTTAGCAAGATAAAACCTCTTCAAATACTATACAATCATATGAAAATACACTATCTACAACACCTTAAAGATCCTATCAACAAGCTGCTCATAGAAGGTTTTTATGATAGAAAGAACTTTCAGAATAGTCTGACAGAACACTATTATCAATGCGAAAAGATAATAGAGGATATCAACAACTTTGATCAGATATTGGGACAGGAAGGACGACATAGCGTTGTCATATTGGAACAATACATGAGAGAAATCAAATCTGGGGTGGACAGGATGGAACTCAGCCAAAGAATCATTGATAGTATAAACAAAAGAGCCGGTGAGATACTAGAAGAGAAAACACAATCACTTTATGGTCTAACATCCCAATTACAGGATATCCTTCAAGATTTTAAAAAACCTACCCCGGAAATCATTAGCAACATAAAGTCATTCGGGAATCCACTACAGACTCAAGACTCCATAATAAGTGATCTGGTTGAGGGTTTCAATAGGAATACCCAGTTCTTGAAAATAATAAAGCAATTTGTTGTATTAAAGAAACCTATGTAGTACTAAGTATTGCCAAGCCAATAAAAACTTGCTATATCTAGACTCGTGAGTGAAATGGATAGCGTAAAGCATTACTGCGGCGTTGTCGGTATCTTCTCCCAAGAAAAGTCCAATATTCCTGAGCAATTATACTTTCCCCTCTTTAGTTTACAACATAGAGGTCAAGAAAGTGCAGGAATAACCTATGTGAAAGAGGAAAGATTCGCAACATTTAAAGATCTTGGTTCGGTAGGCTCCGTCCTAAGTCACTATCTTAACGAAGAACATTTGTCCTATGCTGGTATTGGACATGTCCGGTACTCGACTGCTGGAGGAAACTTATGGGATAATGCCCAACCCATACATATTACCTGCAATAGAGGGGAGATAGCCCTAGCCCATAATGGTAATATTTCCAATGCAGACAAGTTACGGGAACGCCTGAGCCATGAAGGAGCGATATTTCAATCAACAAGTGATACAGAACTAGTACTTCACATGTTGAGTCGTTCCAGAAAAATTGATTTCTTCGATGGTATAACAGAAGTATTAAAGCATCTGGAAGGAGCCTTTAGTATGGTACTCCTCCATAGAGATATGCTTATTGGGATTCGAGATCCCTTAGGGTTTAGACCTCTGTATATAGGCCAAAAAGAAGGCATGACCATGATTGCCAGTGAGACTTGCGCCCTCGATACACATGAGATCACAGAATACCGATCTGTAGAACCAGGAGAAATGGTCATAGTAACAAAAGAAGGCGTCAGAAGTGAGAGATTTAACTCTTCACCAAGAATAGCTCAATGTGTCTTTGAGATGATCTATTTTGCTCGCCCTGACTCGGAAATATATAATCAATCAGTTCACATCAATCGAAAGAAAATGGGAGCAGCCTTGGCCAAAGTAGACACTGTCGAAGCGGATTTAGTCATTCCTGTACCTGATTCAGGTAACTTTGCCGCCCTGGGATATTCACAGGAATCGGGGGTGCCCTTTGACTTTGGCTTAACCCGAAATCACTTTGCCGGTCGTTCTTTCATACAACCAACAAAATCCAAAAGGGAAATGGCTGTCAAAATGAAGCTCCATCCCAACAAAGAAACCCTTAAGGGAAAAAGAGTAATCATGGTAGATGACTCCCTCGTTCGAGGAACAACTAGCCGAACCATTGTCAAATTATTAAGACAAGCCGGGGCTTCAGAAGTGCATCTTAGACTAAGTTCACCAGAACTTCACTGGCCTTGCTTTTTTGGAATTGATGTTCCCACAAGGGATGAACTTATCTCAAATCATAAAACACCTGATGAAATCGCAGAAATGATAGGAGCTGATAGTGTTATGTTTCTTCCCATAGAAGAATTAGAACACTGTGTAGAAGAACCTAATAAATTCTGCTATGCCTGTTTTAACGGTGATTATCCCGTTCATGTACCATTAAAATCAGAAGGAGTATTGAAAAATGGCTAAGACCTATGCCTCAGCCGGGGTTGATATTGAAAAGGGAGATCGATTTGCGAATTTTATATCCAATATTAATTCCAAAGCCGTATCTCAAGGATTAGGTGGTTTTGCTGGTGGTATCGAGATAGATCCAACCCGCTATAAAAAACCAGTCCTGTTATCCGCAACTGATGGTGTGGGAACAAAACTCATAGTAGGACAACAGCTCAAACAATATGACACACTGGGTATAGATCTCGTTGCTATGTGTGTGAATGACCTTATTGTGTGTGGTGCAGAACCATTAGTCTTTCTTGATTATATTGCTTGCGGTGGGATAGACGAGTCCATTCTTCATCCGCTTATGGCCGGGGTTGTCACTGGTTGTGAACAAGCTGAATGTACTCTGGCAGGGGGGGAAACAGCTGAAATGCCCGATCTCTATAAGACTGGAGACTTTGATTTAGCCGGATTTAGTGTGGGTATGGTAGATAAAGACCAAATGTTGCCCTTCAAAGATCAAATGAAAGCAGGTGATGTTATTCTGGGAATTCCTAGCGCGGGTATACACTCTAATGGTCTTAGTTTAGCCAGGAAAGTGATAAGTCCTGAGGACAAAACAGCTATGACAGAATTACTAAAACCAACCATTATCTATGTAAAACATATGAAATCCCTGCTTCAAACGGGCAATGTACTGGGAGCCGCCCATATTACTGGTGGAGGACTGGAAGGTAATATTGTAAGAAGTATTCCAGACAACCTCAGTATCAAATTGACCTGGGATTGGGATTTGCCCTGGATATTCGAAAAAATCCGTAAAGACGGACAGATCGAAGAATCAGAAATGCGGAAAGTATTTAATATGGGCATAGGAATGGCTGTCATTTGCCATCCTGACAAGGTGGAATCTCTCCTATCAAAGGCAAAAGAATCTGATTTCGAACTTCATAACATCGGGGTCCTCAGCTGATGGCTAAAATAGCTGTCATGGCTTCAGGTTCTGGTAGTAATTTTGAGGCTCTGGTTAAGGGATTACACGGGACGTCTCATAAGGTAGAATTACTCATATGTGACAAACAACAAGCCTATGCACTGACTAGAGCAGAAAAGCTGGAGATTCCCTCTTATGTCGTTTTATACAGAGGGCGTAAAAGAGAAGAAGCAGAAGAGGATATTCTAAGTATTTTGGAGAAAGCACAAGTTGATCTCGTTGTACTAGCTGGTTATATGCGTTTACTCTCACCCACTTTTGTAAATCCTTTAAAAGATAAAATAATTAATATTCATCCTTCCCTACTACCCAAACATCCAGGAACTCATGGAATTGAGGACAGTTGGAAGTCGGATGATAGCGAAATGGGGATAACCATTCACTATGTTGACCAGGGGATGGATACTGGTCCTATAATAGAACAATATTCCTTTGTAAAAGAAGATAAAGACACTCTAGATACGGTAGAGAAGAAAATACATTCTTTAGAACATAAGTATTACCCGGAGGTCATTATAAGACTTCTGGATAAAATAGATTTGGAGGATAAGTAGTGAGAGTACTCATATTGGGCTCAGGAGGGCGGGAACATGCCATATCTTGGAAATTTTCCCAAAGCAAACGTATAAGCGGCTTATACATCGCCCCAGGCAACGGAGGGACTGCTGAATTAGGGACCAATTTGAATATTAACCCTGAAAAGGAAGATCAAGTACTACAAGCATGTAGAGATAATAAGATTGATCTTGTATTTGTTGGTCCAGAAGGTCCTTTAGCTGCTGGAATCGTTGACAAAATCAAGGAAGCTGGAATTGCCGTAATAGGCCCCCATCAGGAAGCTGCACAATTAGAGTCTAGCAAAGCCTTTAGTAAAGATTTTATGGTTAGGAATCATATCCCTACTGCAGAATCAAGAACATTTACTAAAGCCAGTGATTTTGAATCCTACATGAAATCAATCACTCATAGGGTTGTACTTAAAAAGAGCGGATTGGCAGCAGGAAAAGGCGTCCTGGAATCAACAGATCAAGAGGAATTACTTCACTTTGGTAAAGAAGTTCTCAAAACAGACTCACTTGTTGTAGAGGAGTTTTTAGAAGGTTTTGAAGTAAGCTTTTTTGTCCTGTCCGATGGAAAAAATTATCGGGTACTACCACCTTGTTCTGATTACAAAAAAGCTCATGATAATGATGAAGGTCTCAATACAGGTGGTATGGGGGCTATCTGTCCTGTTCCCTGGGTAACCAAGGAATTATATAGTGAGATAGAACAAAGCATCATCAAAACAACAATGGACAGTCTTAATAAAGAAGGACTTAACTATGTTGGAGTTGTTTATATCGGGGTTATGGTGACCAGTAAAGGACCAAAGGTTCTTGAGTACAATGTACGTTTCGGAGATCCGGAAACTCAGCCACTGTTATCCTTAATTGAATCTGATTTTGGTAATATTGCAGATGCTATGATCAAGGGACATCTAGATAACTATACACCACGAGTTAATGAAAATAATACGGCACTGGGGGTTGTTATCGCCGCTGAGGGCTATCCCGGTGAATATAATAAAAGTATCCCTGTTCAACCAATACCTGAAGATACAGAGGATGCTCTGATCTTCCACGCCTCTACATCAATCGATGCTCAGGGTCAATTAGTAACAGGGGGAGGACGTTGCTTTACCTCCGTAGGAATCGGAAGTGATATCATATCAGCCTATTCAGCAGCTTATAGAGGAACAAAATTTGTTAACTTTGAAGGTGCCTGGTTCAGAAATGATATAGGTAAAAAGTTCTACGAAGAGGCATAAGAAAAAGGCTGAAGTTGACTTCAGCCTTTCTTTAATAAAAACGTTTTTGCTGGCAAGCGATCTCGTATAACAAGACACCTGTAGCTACGGAAACATTGAGGGAATCAATATGTCCCCCAGTAGGAATACTAACAATTCCGTCACATTCTTCTTTTACCAGTCTATGTAATCCTTGCCCTTCCCGTCCCATGACGATAGCAACTTTACCTTTAAAATCCATTTCAGGAGAAACGGTACCATTCATATCTGCACCATAGGTCCAGAAACCTGCTTCTTTAACTTGTCCAATGGCCCGTGTCAGATTGGGTACTGTTACGACAGGAACATAAGCACTGGCGCCAGCTGAAGTACGGGCAACCAAATCCGTTTCCTTAACAGATCTTTTGGAAGGAAGAACGACGAGATCCGCTTCAAATTGATCACAGGACCTAAGGATCGCTCCGAAGTTTTGAGGATCTGTTACACCATCCAGAAAGACAACAATACCAGTGTCGCTATTATGTTCAGCAATAAAATCCTCCAGGGATTGATACCGTCTCTTCTGAACCTGATTTACCTGAAGAGCAATCCCCCTATGATTCTTTACACCGCAGAGGGCATCTAATTCTTTATCAGGTACATTCTTTATTGTAACACCTGCTTGTTCCGCCAGTTCCACAATACTGGTATTACGTTTACTTTTTTTACTAATGAATAAGACCATATCTTTCTGAGGGTTACGAATTCCCTCTTCCATACCATGGTAACCTGTGTGTATCAACTTTGTCCCCTACTGATCAGTTTTTTCAATCAAGAGATTAATATTTTGTACTAGTTCCGTAAAGATATCAGGCTCCTTAATATCAATCCTTTGAGGCTTTTTTCCATTGACAATGGTCTCCAGAGAGCGACTAATACGTTTTATGGGAGAAACTATCCTATTTGCTAAATAAATTCCCGTACCAATCAAGAATAACATAATTATCAGATTATTCAAAAGAAGCACAGTAAAGAGAATATTCCAGTCTCTATAAACACTATCTCCGGTGATATCATTAGTAAAATAGAAGATCCCCATCACAAGGGAAAATACAAGAAATGATCCTAATACAGATAAGAGCCCCCAGGCGATGAGACGATTCCTGAATAATATGAGTATCCTTTTCTCATTCATAACCCATATTATAAGATAAAAAAAAGCGGGTTGCCCCGCTAATTTTAATTAATATCAGATAACCTTACAGGCCTTGGCTTTTCCTCTTCTCCCAACTCTTCACTTAATTCCTGCATAAGCTTCTTAGCTTTAGAACTTAGTTTATTGGGAACTTCAACACGTATCTTGATATACATGTCTCCTCTACGGTTTGCATTATGTAGATAAGGAACACCTTCCCCTCTAAGGCGCATTACTTTACCATTCTGTGTTCCACCGGGAACCTTGAGCTTCACTTTCTTACCATCCAGTGTTTCAACCTGGATTTCTGAGCCTAAGGAGGCCTGGGTTAAGCTTATGGGAATCATACAATAAATGTCATTACCATTTCGTTCAAAATACTCATGATTATGAACCAGAATAACAACATACAAGTCCCCTGGAGCACCGCCACTCTGGCCGGCATCTCCCTGACCTTCAATGCGAATCCGTTTTCCATGCTCAATCCCCGCAGGAATGGTTACTTTAATCTTCTGTGTCTTTTGAACTGTTCCTGTTCCATAACACTTATTACAGGGATCCTCAATCGTGTATCCTTCCCCCTTACAACTGGGACAGGGACTAGCGATAGAGAAGAAGCCAGAACTTCTTCGAACTTGTCCACTACCTCCACAGGTTGGACAGGTTTTTCGTCCACTACCGGATTTAGCTCCGGAACCATGACAAACGTCACAAGAAGAATCCCGTTTAAAGGATATTTCCTTTTTGGCACCGAACACAGCCTCTTTAAAATCTATCTCCAGATCGTATCTGAGGTCATTTCCCCGGTTGTTGTTGGAACGTCGACGACCACCGCCTCCGCCTCCGCCAAAGAAAGAATCAAAGATATCACCGAAGCCACCGAACAAGTCCTCAAAGTCTCTGGCAGCTGCACCACCAAATCCTCCGCCAAACCCGCCGGCACCTCCAGCACCCATGCCTTCTACTCCGGCAAAACCAAATTGATCATAGGCCGCTCGTTTCTTATCATCAGAAAGGACTTCATAAGCTTCTGTCCCCTCTTTGAACCGTTCCTCAGCTTCCTTATCCCCTTGGTTCTTGTCAGGGTGATACTTAACAGCTAGCTTTCTGTAAGCTTTCTTTATTTCATCAGTTGAGGCTCCTTTTTGGAGCCCCAGTACCTCATAATAATCTCGTTTTGCCAAATTAATACCTACTTGTCGTCATCAACAACTTCGTAATCTACATCCTCAGCATCTCCGGAATTAGAAGACTGAGAAGAATCCTCAGCTCCCGCAGCTCCTGCTTCAGGTCCCGCTTCCCCTTGAGGTGCTTGTTGCTTGTACATTTCTTCAGCTAGTTTGTAGGAAGCTTGTTGAAGGGCTTCTGTTTTAGCTTTGATTTCCTCAACATTATCAGCTTCAAGAGCTTTCTTTAATTCAGCAATGGCTGATTCAATATTGCTCTTTTCTTCAGCAGATACTTTGTCACCAAAATCTTTAAGAGATTTTTCAGTAGAATAAACAAGGTTATCAGCAACGTTTCGCGCTTCTGCCCGTTCCTTTACTTTCTTATCTTCAGCAGCATGAACTTCTGCATCTTTAACCATCTTGTCGATTTCATCTTCGCTTAAACCGCTTGATGTTTCGATTCTGATTTTCTGTTCTTTACCTGTTCCCAAATCCTTGGCTGATACATGGACAATACCATTAGCATCAATATCAAAACTTACTTCAATCTGAGGAACACCACGAGGTGCAGCAGGAATATCTGTTAAGTCAAAACGTCCTAATGTTCTATTTTGACTAGCCATTTCCCGTTCCCCTTGAAGAACATGAATGCTTACAGCAGTTTGATTATCAGCAGCAGTTGAGAAAATCTGAGATTTTCTTGTTGGGATAGTCGTATTTCTTTCTATTAGTTTGGTACATACACCACCAAGAGTTTCAATACCAAGAGATAATGGTGTTACATCAAGAAGAAGAACGTCTTTAACATCTCCCCCTAAAATACCACCCTGGATAGAAGCACCCATAGCAACAACTTCATCAGGATTCACCCCTCTGTGAGGTTCTTTACCGAATACTTCTTTAACAGCTGCCTGTACAGCAGGAATACGGGTAGAACCACCAACAAGGATAACTTCATCAATATCTGAAGCTGTTACACCTGCATCAGATAAAGCTTTTTTACAAGGTTCAAAAGTTCTTCGAACTAAATCTTCTGTCATTTGATCGAACTTTGAACGTGTAAGGTTATACTGCATATGCTTAGGACCCGTAGCATCCGCTGTAATAAAAGGAAGGTTAATATCAGAACTTTGTGTACTTGATAATTCCTTCTTAGCTTTTTCTGCCGCTTCTTTTAATCGTTGTAATGCCATTCTATCTTGTGATAAATCGATACCCTGATCTTGTTTGAAGCTACTGATTAACCAATCAATAATAGCTTGGTCAAAGTTATCACCACCTAAGTGTGTGTCACCATTAGTAGATTTTACTTCAAATACACCATCACCTAATTCAAGAATGGAAATATCAAAAGTACCACCACCCAAGTCATATACGGCGATCTTTTCATCACGATTATTATCTTTACCAAAACCATAAGCCAAAGCAGCGGCTGTTGGTTCGTTTACAATTCTCTTAACATCTAATCCGGCGATCTTACCTGCGTCTTTTGTGGCCTGTCTTTGGGCATCATTAAAATAAGCTGGTACAGTTACAATAGCTTCTGTTATTGTTTCACCAAGATAGTCTTCTGCTGTTTTCTTCATCTTTTGAAGTATGGCAGCGGATATTTCAGGAGGTGAGAGAAGATCATCATTGATCTTAACACGAACATCACCAGTACTTCCTTCAACTAAAGGATAGGGAATCATTCTTGATTCTTCTGAGATCTCGTTAAAATTTCTTCCCATAAATCTTTTAATGGAATAGATAGTGTGTTCAGGGTTTGTAACCATCTGGTTTTTAGCGGGTTGACCAATTAATCGCTCCCCTTTTCCTGTATACGCTACCATAGAAGGGGTTGTTCTCTGCCCTTCTGCGTTTTGAATTACAATAGGTTCTCCACCTTCCATTACAGCCACACAGGAGTTAGTGGTTCCTAAGTCAATTCCAATGATTTTACCCATATTAATATTCTCCTTTTTCTACAATACTCTAATTTATTCTTCGTTTTCGTCGTTATCAGTAGACTCTTCTACAGGAGCCTTTGGATTAGCTACTCTTACTTTAGCAGGTCTAATCACCCTATCATTAAGAAGGTAACCCTTCTGAAAATCTTCTAATACAACAGACTCTGTGTGCTCTTCTGAGTCAGTCATGGCAATGGCTTCGTGCTTTGAAGGATCAAAAACCTCACCAGTTGATTCATAGCGAGTCAAACCATGTTTTTGTTCGAGCATCGAAGTGAATTGCTTCTCAATCATTTGTATTCCTTCGTGGAAGGAATTAAAGTCCTGGGAGCTTTCTGTAGATTTGATAGCCAATTCAAAGTTGTCTATGACCCCTATTAAGTCTGTTAATAAAGAGGTATTCGCGTATTTTATAGCCTCTTGCTTCTCGCGGGCCATCCTTTTGCGATAGTTTTCAAAATCAGCTTGTTTTCTCAAGTACTGATTCTTAAGTTCAGAGTTTTCTTCTTCAAGTTCTTGAATACGCTTCTGTAGATCCTCTGCTTCTGATACATCACTGCTATCGTCATCTACAGGGGCAGATTCTTCATTAATAACTTGTTCTTCCTCTACTTCCTGCTTCAAATCGTCTGACATTCCATCATCCTTGTAAAATCTTTTCGGAGAATAAAATACTAATACTTAATAATATGGTCAACCCATGGGCGACACAGGTAAAAAACAGTAAAATGTGACATTATGACACAGCATAATAGAACTAAATTTATTAGAGGCTCAAAGTGACACGTTCTGTATGTTTATACTCGCCGGTATTGATAAAATTGATTCAAAAAGAATTTGAAAAAAATAAACTTTTTTTATGCTCTTTAATCAGGACTCATTTTATCGTCGAACAGTGTTACATAATACATCACCAAAGCCTTAAAAAGGAGCCTTTTTATAATGTTAATAATAATCGGTGCTTTCATAGCTTTATTTCTGGCCTCACTGGCCCTTATGAAGCCTGATAAGGACAGATCTAGCTACTTACTCATTATATGGTTAATCATTTTTGGGGTTCATATGGGACTAAGCTATTCCCTCTTTTATGGCTATACCTACAATATTCCCTTTTTACTGGGATGGAACCTACCAATGCCCCTCTTACATGGTCCACTCATGTATCTTTATATTCAATCTATCCTAGAAAAGCCTTCAATAAGAAGAGATAAATATTCCTTCTTCCATTTCCTCCTTCCTCTGGGCCTCAATATCTATCAAATACCTTTCTTTCTCTTGTCATCAGAAGATAAACTCTCATTCTACCTATATCAGGAGCAACACACAGGAATTTATAGCCGTATTTTATACATTCTGATTCTACTAAGCGGATTCTCCTATACCTTCCTGGCCTTATTATTGTGGAGAAAACATAATAAGAGATTGGTTTCAAAACGAAAGAACTGGATTCGTTTTGTGATCTATGGTTTTGGTATTCTATGGATGGCCATACTTATGATCAATGAAGTGCCTTCCCAGACTAATGAAAATACCCCTCTATGGGACATCATCGTCTATGGATCAGTGGCTTTCTATGTTATAATCTTGGCTTTCCTTGGCATTAGTATGACGAGTATATTTTCCTCTATTCCCAAAGAGACTTCAACTTACAACACCCAGCCTCTTTACAAGAAGTCCACACTAACACCAGAACAAGCTCGCTCTATCGCTACTAATCTCCAAAGCTCTATGGAAAGAAACAAATTCTACCTCCAATCGGATCTAAAACTCCCCTATGTAGCAGAGCAACTTAATGTCCAGGCCAATCACTTATCCCAGACAATCAATGAATATCTGAAGCTTAGTTTTAACGAATATATTAATACCTTGAGAATTACAGAGTTTATCAACAACATACATAGGATAGCTTCTGGAGAACACAATATTATTACTTTGGCCTATGAATGTGGATTCAATTCCAAATCCTCCTTCAATTCTGTTTTCAAACGAATCGCAGGAGATACTCCCAAAGCCTTTATAAATAAGTCCAATCCTGAGGGATAGGACGATAGAAGATGCGTTTCCCGTTATTAATGAGTCTAAAAAAAGATAGGAGATATCATGATAGCAGAAGCACTCAAAGGAGATTATTCCAAAAAGACCATATTCGTCATCTGGTTATTAGTAACAATACCTATGGGATTGGGCACTTATGTTCTGGTTCCCTGGCTCATTCCCCATATTCCCCTGCATCCAGGTATACTATATTGGATCATAATGGTGATAGGAATGATTTGGCAATTCATTCTATCGGTCATCATACTCAAAATCGAACTAGGAACAATAACATGGTCCAGGCTTAAGGACAGATTGTGGCTCCACCAACCACGGGATAAGAATAATAACAGATTCTTGAAGGCCTATTTATTATTAATTCCTATTATAGGCTACAATTTTTTTATTGAACAAACGGGCTACTTTGACTTTATTACCAATACCATAGTCAGCCATTTTCCCATACTGGCCAAGCCAAGCTATGGAGAGATTACGGCATTAATAGATCCTCAATTCAGAGGCCATTATTCACTAATACTTCTAGCCATCGTTAGTTGTCTTTTCAATTATCTATTAGGAGAGGAACTACTGTTCAGAGGGATACTATTACCCAAAATGGGAAAAGCCTTCGGAAAAACAGACTGGATAGTGAATGGTATCCTCTTTGCTACATATCATATACATAAGATTACGGAAGTCCCCTTATTTATAATAGGTTCCTTTTTTATTGCCTTTGTTAGTCGCAAATACCGTTCTATTTTCCCAACCCTTCTTAATCACGGCTTAGAAGCAGTCCCCTTGTTGGGAGCTGTGATATGGGTGGTGTTTTTTATGTGATGATTTTATTTAAGACCTTCCACTACATATATATGTGTAGTGGAAGATATCACAAACGATTAGATGTACTATAATATATAAGCTATTCCCCTTTTACTTGGTATCAAGCTTATAGATGATATAAGAGTATACAAACAGGCCTATAATCAGGACAGGAATGAAAAGTGTAGAAATGACAAAAGCCCTTGAATTAGTAAAGAATCCTGCTATGAATAGGAAAAAACCAGAAACAACAAAGCCGAAACCTCCAACTCGGTGAGTTTTGGTCCAGGACACTTCATTAGCAAGAGTCCAAGGAGTTCTAATTCCGTAGGTGTAATTTTGTCGGGCTCTAGGAAGATAATTACCTGTCAGAATAAAAAGGATTCCAATAGAAATACCTAAAAAGGTTTTTATGTTAAGGTCATACCCTAGTGAATAAAAAAGCATGAACTGTCCAAGGACGATTAAAAAAAGAAAAACAGTAAATGCTAAAAATGAGTAGCTTTTGATATGCTTTTTATAGTTTTCCTTACGGGGATCGATCCTGGGAATGAAGAACAGCAACATATATATAACAACAGGAAGGAACCCGAATAACCAGATAACATTACGAGGCCCCCAATCGTCTACCTCTCCCTTTATATTAAAGTGGGTAGGAATCTGTTCAGGAAGCTGCTTGTAAAACCATGCTATAACACCAAGAGTTAAAACTGTAATGACGATCACCCATTTATTGAATTTCATCTTCGTCTCCTTTTAATTTGTAAATCCACTCTATGATTTCCTGGAATACAGTGGTGTTTAGTGAATAAATGATTTGTTGTCCTTTACGTTCTTTTTGGACAAGACCGGCTTGATACAGAACTGTCATATGATGACTAATGGATGCACCGGTAATATTAAAACTGCTTGCGATCTCACCAGCACTCTTGTCTCCCCTTTTGAGGAGATCCAGTATAGATCTTCTTGTGGGATCTGCGAGAGCTTTAAAGAGATCATTCATTCCCTGCTCCTTAATATTAGATATTTAGATAATAATCTAAATATAATAAAAGTCAAGATATAGGGAAAGTCTTAAGCATCATTATCGTCTCAAGTCTAATGTGAACTTTGTTGTTTCAATTTCCTTTATGATTTTAAATAAGGGTTGTTCTAAGTCAATCCAAGTCTTCGAGGTCCTATCGATGTCACCAACGGTATATTTATAATCAACTAAACCTGCTATTTGGGTAACTAATTTATAGATACTCTCGATTTTCCACTCTGCTTCGTGTCCATTAAAACCAATAACAAACCCATCGAGTTTGTTATCATCCCAAGTTAGGTAATTTATTGTGAGAGCAAAACAGAACTCAGAATGTCTGTAACTTAATAAACCAAGAGGTGCCCAGAGATATAAGGAAGCAATAATATCACTGACAGACTGAGGGTTGTTAATATAGGAAACTTCCTTTTCTTCACCCTGCTGACTTTCATTATATACAATGAAAGCACCGTCCTCATTTTCTAATTTAATGTTTATAGATTCCAGATTTTTATGGAAGTCTTCTAAAAAAGACTTTGGTTCTTGTTTTGCCTCTAGCAAAACTAAATACTCGTTAGACCATCCCATAAACATTCTCCCTATAAAAGTATACATGTCTAATGAAAAAAGGAGAATCCAAATGCCGGAAGACATTATCATGCTAGATGAGGAATTAAGCAAAACACTAAAATCAATTATTAAAAATGGTAAATATGATCTTTTTATTGAATGTATGGAAGAGAATAATATTCAAGCAAACAGCTTCTTTTATGCCAAAAGAGATAAATACTGCCTCTTATACGCCGCATTATGCAATAATTTTTCAAATCGGAATTATAAAGGACGTATTCAGATTATCCAATACCTTGTTGATAACGGTGCTGACTTGAATGATAAAAATCCCTATGATTATCCACTTGTTTGTGGGTTCATCAATCAAATATATTATTTAAAAAATACGAATGCAAAAATCGAAGTCAATATGGAATTGATAAAACTAGGGATAAACCTGGTTCGGAGGAATGAACTCGATGTTAATCAGATTGGTGCTAATGAAGAGAGGATACTTGATCAAGCCTTGGTTCTTTACTCCCTATATTTAGCTAGGCCAGAATGGTCATTTGATGGAGTTTTAACATTACTATCGAAAAGGCTTGTTGAGGAACTTTTGAATAAAGGAGCCCAGTATAACAGCGATGACGATGAGTATAATGAGATAGTATCGAATATGACAACCAGTTATACCTGCCCCTGATTCAAGGAATATTAACCAATCCTATTCATAATAATCAATTGAGAGTCGAAATCTCCTTTCAATTCTGGTAGATTAAGGCCGGAGTACATCAGATAATCTCCATAGTATTGTTGTCCACTCTGGTCCTGATAAAGGCTGTCTTCTTCTAGCCCGGTCAATCTAATTTTGTCAAAATTGTTGTAGGGAGTAGCCAGTGTCAGATAGAAAAACAATAGGATCTCCGATTGATCTTCAGCAAGGAACATCCAGGCGCTGCTTGCACTTCCATACGGGGATCGTAAACGAATAAATTTACCACTCTGTACTGTTTTTCTAATCTTTTTATATAAGCTTAGCTGTTGAAGAATCTCTTTCTTTTCCCTGTCTGACAGTGTCAGGATATCCAGTTCATACCCCATGTTTCCCGCCATGGCTACATTGGCTCTTGTTTTCAAAGAAGTGGTGCGTCCCATCTGGTGGTTAGGGCAGGCCGAAACATGGGCCCCCATAGAGATAGGAGGATAGACATAAGAGGTCCCCCACTGGATCTTCAAGCGTTCCACACTATCCGTGTTGTCGCTAGTCCAGGTCTGTGGCATATAATAGAGCATTCCAGGATCAAACCGGCCGCCTCCCCCAGAACAGCTTTCAAAGAGAACCTCGGGAAAATGGGATATCAACTTTTCCAATAAGCGATATAATCCCAAAATATAGCGGTGAGAGCTTTCTTTCTGTCTCTCTGAAGAAAGAATGGGAGATCCTACTTCTGTCATATTACGGTTCATATCCCATTTTATGTAATTTATGTTGTTTTCAGATATGATACTGGTCATCCTCTGGTAGAGATAATCCTGTACTTCTTCCCTACCCATATCCAGGATAAGCTGATTGCGCCCTTCGGAACGATAACGCCCAGGAACAGAGAGGCACCATTCTGGATGGCTCCGGTAGAGATCACTGTCTGGGGACACCATCTCCGGCTCAAACCAGAGTCCAAACATCATCCCCCGACTATGGGCTGCCTCACTTAAGGCTTTCAGTCCTTTTGGAAGTTTTTCCCGGTTTACCCACCAATCTCCCAATCCCGATTTATCAGAGTTACGCTTCCCGAACCATCCGTCATCCAGAACAAACAGTTCAATCCCAAGCCGGGAGCTTTCTTCTATCAACTGCTCAATTTTATCCTGATCAAAATCAAAATAGGTAGCCTCCCAGTTATTAATTAGGATGGGACGTTCCCGCTTACTCCAGTAACCTTTATACAGGCGCGTCCTGTATAATTGGTGATAAATCTGAGACATTCCATTAAGTCCTCGGGAGGAATAAACCAATACAGCCTCAGGAGAAGTAAACTTCTCATCAGGCTGTAAGTACCAGCTAAAATCTATTGGGTTTAAACCGATTTGTAAGCGGGTCTTCCCATGGGCATTTACCGATGCTTCCGCCTGAAAGGAACCACTGTAAATGAGATTCATAGAATAGACTTCACCCCGGAATTCATCCGTTTCGGGCCTTACTAAGGCAAGGAAGGGATTTTGTTCATGAGAACTGGAACCTCTTTTGCTATCAATGATATGTCCATGCCGTCCCAGGGGTATCCTGCAGACTTGCCGCTCCATGGCCCAGGCTCCATAGAGATTGATTATTTCAAAATGATCATCCCGAAAAAAGTCTACTGTGGCACTCATCACTCTTTTGATGGTAATAGGCTTTTCTCCCTGATTGGTTAAAACAACCTTCCGTGTTATCACATCCTGTTTTTCCAGTACGGTATAATAGAGTTCTATAGTTAGGCCAGAAAAGGAATCGGCTAAAGTTATGACCAGAGTCTCCGATGAATCACCAGTTTCCGCTTCAATAAAGGGTAAACCTTTAGGCTGTACTGATCCTGGCTGAATCCGGTGACTTTGGTATTCAGGAGCAATCACATGAGTCCCATCGGCTAATTGAACCTCAATAGCAGGAGATTCATAATCACTTCTCCCGTAATCAGGAAATTCCCGAGGAATAGTATCGAAGGAGATCTCCTTATGCTCCGGTTCTGGATTAGGGGAAAAACTGGATTGCTCAACCAAGGGTAACTCAAATGCAGAAGCGATCTTTACTCTTTGTCCCCAGTAATGATGAACCAAATGTTTTCCAAGTAGAACCTCCATAATGTAACTAGTATGACAGGTTGTCAGATGGAACTGTTTCTTTTCTGAATCAAAACTTACGCCCATAAAGTCCTCTTTTATATTGTTATAAGGGAACCGCACCGCTAGATTGTCTGACGATTAGTTCCGGTTCTATCAGGATAACTTCCTGTTTGTTCTCTGTATGGTTCAATCCCTGTATTAAGAGATTGGAGGCCTGATTGCCCAGGGTGGAGAGTTTCATATCTACTGTAGTCAGCTGTGGATTACTACTTTTGGATAGATTGGTGTTATCGTGTCCAATGATCGATAGTTCATCGGGTATGTTCATCCCTAAAACAGAAGCGGCATTGATTGCCCCCAGAGCCATCAAATCATTACAGGTAAAGATCGCTGTTGGACGATCTGAAGGGGGTAACTTTAGCATTTCCTGACAGGCATGGGAGGACATACTAATGGCATTGTCTGTATTGGCTTGAGGAATCGAAACCAGGTAGCGAGAGTCTGGTTCTAATTGATGAGCAGTGTAAAAATCACGCCAGCATTTCTCTTTTACATCGAAAGAATGGCCCTGAAAACCCCGGACAAAGGCGATCTTTCGATGTCCCATATCCCATAAATAGTTCATCACCCGTTCCATCCCCTTATACTGATCCACATAGACGGACCAGAACTCTTTCAAGGCAGGAAAGGAATGAATCAGAATCAAAGGGGTCCGGCGGGAGATATCATGGTAGAGACCATTGTTGAAATTCTCTATGGTAGGGTCAATCATGATAATTCCTTCCACCTGGCGGGAGATTAAGCTCTCCAGGTATCTCTTTTCCTTTTCAGGTTTACCATCGGTGGAACTTAAAAATAACATAGAATCCATTTCTCCGAATCGCTTCTCAATGACATCGGTAATTTCCATGTAGTAGGCATTAGTCATAGAAGTTATCAAGGTTCCTATTGTCTTACTTTTTTTCTGCATTAAGCCCTGAGCCAACGCATTGGGCACATAACCCAGTTTTTCAATCGCTTTTTCCACGCGGATTTTAGATTCCTGTTTCACCTTGCGGTTATTTAGTACTCTCGAAACAGTCGCGGTTGAAACCTTCGCTTCTAAAGCAACATCCTTGATAGTCAATGACAACTCCTATACTGTAAGCGATTACAATAATATCATTTACAGGCTAAAGCATGTTTAAAAAAAGAGCAATAGAAATATCAATAAGCTCTAAATATAGACTCTTTTATCCTATTTTAATCCCTAAAAGGCCAAAATCACGTATTAATCAAAAACTGTAAACGTTTACAGTTTTTCTTGCCTTCCACCAAGAGCCGTGCTATTCTCGAAAAATAAAGACCCTTTGGAACTCCCTTTGGAGATAAAGAAAGGATCAAAATTTAGAGGAGTGACCTGTGAAAAAAAGAAATCAAATTGCAACTGTTTTTTTACTGATTGTCATGGCTCTGCCGATGTGGGCAAACGGCTCTTCCGAAAGCTCTGACAGTGCATCCAGTGATAAAGTGGTTCTAACATGGTGGACATGGACAATACCTACAGAAGAGGATTTTACTGTACTCAAAGAAGGTTTTGAAAAGAAATACCCAAACATCGAATTACAGTACAGTGTGAATCAGATGGATGATTACAAACAAAAATTACAAGTAGAGTTCGCCTCGGGCGCCGGTCCAGATGTCATATCCATGCAGCCTGGCTCTCTTCTGAACAAATACAAACCCTTTCTAATGGATTTATCTGAACCTGTAGCGGACACACTAGACCAACTAGTTCCTGCTGTAGTGGATAATGCAAAAAAATATTCAGGTGCAAATAAAATATACCTAGCCCCTCTAGGGACTTCTTCCACAATGTTTATATATTACAATGCCACCTATTTTGAACAAGCGGGTATCACTTCTATACCCAACGACCTGGACAGCCTGTTGGTTACCATCGAAAAACTAAAGAAGACTTTCCCCAATAAACTTCCCCTTACCATTGGATTAAAAGATGGTTGGTTTAACGGAGATGTATTCTCCTTACTTGCTAATATGGTGGAACCAGGAATTACGGAAAAAGCCGACAAGGGAGAAATCAAGTGGAACGACCCCCAATTTGTGAAAGCAATGGAGGTTCTAAGAAAGCTAGTTAAGCTGGGAGTCATCGATAAAAACGCCCTTGGGGTCTCTGTTTACGAAGATTCCATCGGTATGTGGGCCGATGGAAAAGCGGTGATGCATGTAAACGGTGGATGGGCCATAGGTATGTTATCCAATCCCTCTAATGTCAATGAAAAGGGCATTCCCTATGCAGACAGAAGAGGAGGTCGGGCCACAGATAATGATATATTCGGAGCTTTTGCTGTTCCTAACTTTGCAGGAGGAGACCCTGTCGTTCTGGGAGGAATTGATATTGGACTCTCTTTAAACAAGAACCTGCTCAAAGATAAAGCCAAGCTGGATGCAGCGCTTAAACTACTCGACTATATGCTAGTGAGTGAAGGGCGAACTTATGAAACAGGAAGACCCGGTGCGGGACTCATCCCCACTCTTAAGAATACCTCTCTAAACAAATCTATCTACCAGGACCCCGCTTCTTCTGCCGGTGTGGATGCTATCGTCAATACCACTAATAATGATCTGGCTGGCCCCAGAGGGGTTACCAATCCTGCGGTTTTCAATCAAATGGGAATCGTTGTTCAAAATGTAGTTGCCGGTAAAGATATCCAGGATGAACTGGATGCCTTACAGGCTGTTTCTGAAAAATAATACCAGAGCTTATCCCATAGGTTTCAACCTATGGGACGCTCTTTCTTAAGGGGGAGTCATTGCCTACTATCAATTCCTTATCAATAAATAGGCGGAAAAGACAAGATCTCATTGCGGGGTATCTGTTTCTTTTGCCCTTACTCCTATTAATGGGATGCTTTATCTTTTATGGGCTTTATTATGTTGTGCGTCTCAGCTTTTATAAGTGGGATGGATTGATGCCCGAAACCATGGAATTCCGGGGCATAAAAAATTATGCACTCCTCTTCTCTGATCCTGTTTTTTACAAAGCGATCATCAATGTGATTCTTTTTATGATTTTTACCGTATCCCTTCAGATGTTCGGGGGATTAATAATAGCCCTTCTTTTGCGCTCTCGAATGACAGGAAGCCGTTTTTACAAAGCTCTGTTTTATATCCCTGTAACCCTTTCCACAGTAGTTATCGCCCGTACGTTCATGGGCGTTTACGAGCCCTATTTTGGACTGTTAAATACCTTTCTGAGATTTATCGGCCAGGATGCTCTAACCAGAAGTTGGCTGGGGGATCCTTCTACTGCACTTTGGGCTATTATTGTGACCAATATCTTTCAATGGACGGGAGCCCAGATGGTTTTCTATATTGCTGGTTTAACCACTATTGACGATGCCATTTTTGAAGCAGCCCAGATCGATGGAGCCGGATTCTGGCAATCCTTTTTTCATATTGTATGGCCCTCTTTATGGCCTACACATACTACAGTGATCATACTAGGGGTCGTCGGTGCTGTGAAGACCTTCGATATTGTATGGCTTTTGACGCAAGGGGGGCCGGGCAATGCTACCCAGTTTCCTGCAACCATGCTCTATCAATCGGTAGTACAGAATTCCCAGGCAGGCTATGGTGCGGCCATCAGTGTGGTCATGATTTTATTCAGTATTACCCTATCTATTGTGCAGATATGGTTTAACAAGAAAAAGAGGGAGGGATAAAGGTGTTTACCAAACAATCATTTAAACAAAAATTAATCATTCAGATTCTACTGGCCACACTGGGAATTATCTACATTATTCCTATGGCCAATGTGGTAATCTCTTCCTTTGGTGGTGGAGGGATAAAAAATTATACCTACCTTTTTACCTCTGGTTTTCCTATTACCCGGATGATATTCAACAGCTTCCTAGTTTCGATCCTACAGATCATACTGATTATCTCCGTCTCTTCTCTGTCCGCCTTTGCTTTTTCTAAAATAAGCTTTAAAGGAAGAGACCTGATTTATCTTCTAGTGATTCTAACCATGTCTATCTCAATCCTCTGTTTTATCTCTCCCCTTTTCAGAACAATGAAAGTGTTAGGATGGATGAATACCTATAAAGCTCTTGTATTTCCTGCGGCCACTTTCTGGATGCCCGTAGCCATTCTGATTCAAAAAAATTATTTCGATTCATTGGGACGGGAATATTTAGAAGCGGTAATGATTGAAGGTGGTGGATATTTTAAAGCCTGGAGTTATGTCTACCTTCCCCTTAGCAAGCCAGCCGCAGCTAATGTTATCGTATTTGCCTTTATCAATTCATGGAATGACTACCTCAATCCATTACTGTTCTCAAGAACGGATCAGATGAAAACCCTCCCTATGGCGGTAGTGTCTCTAACGTCCTCCATCTACGGCGCCCGACCTGAAGTGGTCTTCGCCTGTTTGGTCATTATGGCCATCCCTTCGGTTTGTGTGTATCTTCTGCTCCAGGATCAGTTAGGTGAAGGAATGACGGCAGGAGCATTAAAAGGGTGATGTTTTGCTCAGTGAGAGAAAGGACTAATACAGGAGATCCTCCATAAAATTACTACTGTCCGGTTTAATTCAATGAAGGATTATGAATATTAAGGAGATAAGAAAGTAAGATCATTTAAGACTTATGATCTTTTTCAGTGACTTTTATTATAGCCTGGATATTGTTAAAGGTGGGAATATACCAGGCGATGTCTCAGCCCTTAAGGAGCTTTAGGCTGAGGCTACGCCACAATTTTGCATAACAAAGCGTCATTATCACAAACTTAAATAAATCTTCCGCTATAAATTTTTAACAATCCTTGTAAAAATTGTTGTATCTATCCAACCCCCAGTATTAAATCCGGTAGCAGTGGAATTAACATGAACCTCACAGTCAGATACATCCCAGGGGAAAGAACTATTAGTGTTTGGAGGAGTATCCTGATGGAGATTTAACATCTTAAGACTTGAACATCCTGAGAAGACACTGGCTCCTATGGAAGTAACAGATCTTAGTGTAACAGTCTCTAAACTGGTGCAGCCACTAAAAGTACTATTTCCAACAACATTAACACCTTCAGGAAAATCAATACTCAATAAGGATCTACAATTTGTAAAAGTATGAGAACTAATGCTTTTCACGGAAGAAGGAATATTAATAGAACGGAGACTCTCACACCCATTAAAGGCAAATTTCTCCAGTTTTACTAACCCCTCCGGTAATTTAACATTATCCAGAGACGAGCAATACCGAAAGGCCGCCCCTATAACTCTAACTGTGCTGGGAATTGTTACAGTCGTTAAATTGGAACAGTCGAAAAAAAGATAGGAGGGAAGTTCCGTAATTCCCTCGGGAATGGTGGCTGTAGTAAGATTTGTACAACCCATAAAAAGATTACCCCCTAGAGAAGTAACTGAGGGAGGGATATTTATGCCTTTTAAACTAGTACAGTTTTCGAAGGTTCCCGCTTTTAGGGTTTTTAAATTATTAGGAAGAGAAATCTCTTCTAGACTGGTGCACCTAGCGAAAGCTTCTTTACCTATGGAGGTGACAGAATTGGGAATGGTAACCTTGGTTAGATTTTTTCCATCTTTGAAAGCCCTATCTTCAATATATGTTACAGGATATCCCTTTATATGGGAAGGGATTACAATATCACCGGCCAGATCTTCATCATTTAGACCCACTGAAACAATTCCCGAATGATAAGTATAAATAAGTCCCTCCTCTTTAAAAAAAGAATAGGAGTCCGAATTATACTCATCAGTCCATTTGGCATAAAGAGTAATATACTCAGATCTAGGGGTGAAAGAACCATTTTTAAAAAAATCGAAATCCCTATCATCTCCTGAAGTTCTAGACCAGCCCAGAAAGCTGTACCCCTCTTTCGTGAAAATGTTGGAAGAGAGCTTTGTCGGGGTATGGAGAGTGCTTAATTGATCAGCCATATGCCCAGATCCACCATTGGCATCGTAGTGTATAATGACTTCTACCGGTTTCGGCTCTACCGGTTTCGGCTGTTCAGGCTTCGGCTGTTCAGGTTTCGGATCTAGAGTCGGCTCTATAGGATTCTTACATCCCCAAAAGGAGAGCAATAGTAAGATTATATATATTTTTTTAATCATCCACATTTTCCTTTTTACACTCTTATAAACCAAAAGATGGTGAGAGGTCTACTTGATAATAAGATATAGCAAGCCCTACCAATGCACAACTATCTTTATAAAAAAGGTCATTAATGGCATATGACATTGAATGGAGAGCTAAAAACGAATGTATCAGTCCCCTGTCGGCTGAAGATATCAGCTTAGTTTATAGCCCATTTTTTAAACAATATTCTGGATCTATAAATCATAACAATTGTTCAATATCATAGATTACTATTTGAAGTACATAGATTTTTATGAATCACTAGAAGCGTTTTTTGCTTACAAAAATAGAATTAAAACGGAATATATAATCTTATTGCGTAATACTACTGATTCTGTTCTTTTTTCCATCACACGTTGAAGTGCGTTTAGCTGACAATTTTTCATAGATCCCCTCGGACTTCATTGTTAAACGCACTGTTAACATCTTGCTTACAGCCATACTCCTGTCCAATATATAGCAAAATATTCACTGAAAAAGGCAAGAGAATCCAGTGTGCCAATGGGCCCTAACAACACAATCACTCCTGATGAAATGGCTAAGAATTCAGAAACATATTTTTATAAATGTATGGATGTTTTAAGACTAATTGCACCAAAATCAGATCTTAGTTCCTACACTGACTATGATTATACAGCATTGCATTGTGCAGCGGAAGAAACATTCTTGCTGATGCGGGAGCTGACGTAAACCAACAAAACAACGATGAGGCAACCCCACTAACAATAGCTATTGAAAAAGGTAAGGACAGAGCTGTAAAAATGCTATTAGAGAAAGGTGCCGATCCCAATTTAACAGATAAATATATAGAACTATTATGCAAACATGGTGCGTCAAAAAATGTTAAAGCGATTCAAAAGTATAGTGAAGTAGAAGTAGGTGATACCCCGGTAACACTAGCAGATAAGCTTGGAAATACAGAGATTATAGATTTGCTGAAATAAAAAGCTATTCCTATTGGGGTAATGATGATTACAGACAATATTCTTGAAGTGAAACTTTTCCTTCCTCGACAACATTAATGCGGAAACAGCTCTGCTTATGGAGAGGGACATTTTCCTAACAACCTCTTAATACTTGTTTACTAAAAATGCCTACGCCTATGTGGAGAAGACGAAGATAAGCTATGGCAGATTAGGTCAGTAGTAGAAACACCTCCGCCTGCGCGGAGAAGACAAAGGAGAAAGGAAAAATGGACGAAGCCAAGGAGAAACACCTCCGCCTACGCGGAGAAGACAAATATGGGCAGTGGGGTAAGATTGCTAATGAAGAAACACCTCCGCCTACGCGGAGAAGACGGGGGTTTACAGTCCAAAAGTTATACGATCCCAGAAACACCTCCGCCTACGCGGAGAAGACTTGGGGACATTGTATCAAATGATTAAATGTAGGAAACACCTCCGCCTACGCGGAGAAGACTTTTTGATGCATAGCTGCTTACTGCTCCTGTTAGAAACACCTCCGCCTACGCGGAGAAGACCTTGACATATACATAAATTCTTCTGTTGCGTCAGAAACACCTCCGCCTACGCGGAGAAGACTGCTCTTAATGCTTTAAGATTCATGCTTGGATGGAAACACCTCCGCCTACGCGGAGAAGACTAGTAAAAGAAATAGAACAAACGGCCTTTGATGGAAACACCTCCGCCTACGCGGAGAAGACTATCACAAAAGAATTCCCGGCTAACTCCTTAAAGAAACACCTCCGCCTACGCGGAGAAGACACGCTTATAGCTTGCTCGACGTCGCCCTCTGTAGAAACACCTCCGCCTACGCGGAGAAGACCTCTCACACTTGGTGCGCCTTTAGTCTGACTTGGAAACACCTCCGCCTACGCGGAGAAGACTTTATCCTGATGGAGATTAAAATGGAAGAAGTAGAAACACCTCCGCCTACGCGGAGAAGACGGAGATGGGGAGAGAACGCATACTGTTTATGAAGAAACACCTCCGCCTACGCGGAGAAGACGTAATGTCATAAAAAAGAAAGTAGGGTATATGGGAAACACCTCCGCCTACGCGGAGAAGACATACCCGAGACTTTACCAACCGACGAAGAAATAGAAACACCTCCGCCTACGCGGAGAAGACGTAGCTAAAACAGTTGCAATAAAAGCAAAAGAAGAAACACCTCCGCCTACGCGGAGAAGACGTGGCATTTCTGGAAATGGCCGAACAAGATATAGAAACACCTCCGCCTACGCGGAGAAGACTTCTCCCAAAGAAGCCCACATTACTTTAATACGGAAACACCTCCGCCTACGCGGAGAAGACCTTAACGTGCTTCCTAATTGTGGAACCATTTTAGAAACACCTCCGCCTACGCGGAGAAGACCAGGTACAGCAATAGGACGAATGTCTATAGCTGGAAACACCTCCGCCTACGCGGAGAAGACCCTATAGGTTTAATAACTGCCGCAATAATTTTAGAAACACCTCCGCCTACGCGGAGAAGACTCAAGGGAATTATCTTCTTCTGTCTTGCTTCCAGAAACACCTCCGCCTACGCGGAGAAGACATATTAATACATCAAGAAAAGAGCTTGAATCAAGAAACACCTCCGCCTACGCGGAGAAGACAGCGACATATAGAGTTCAACCTTATACTTAGGTACCATATATAGCGGTACTAATCCATCCCTAATTTTTCAAAGATCAGTTGTAATCCATCAATTTCTGCAATCCTATGCTTTGGATCGCCCATACCCCATATTTTATAATAAGGAGCTTTATTAATTCTCTGCATCACCAGAAGACCTGAATTAGCAGGACAGGATTCAAAGAGGTATTTGATCACACCTTCTGCCACACTATCCTTTATTCCAGAGACAAAGACATTAGCTCTAGGCTCCACAAACCAGAGTTTCATTCTACCTCTGACAGCTGGCGGTAAATTATTGGCTATAACCACAACCACAGTTACTTTCCTAAAGCCATGGTAATATCCTTTCCAATATTTTCCAGCAATTTGTTTTGAATAACACGTTTCCTGAAGTCCTCTACCACTCTATGTTTATTGTATTTGCCTCCCATTTCATAAGTCAAAGAGAATGCAAGATCTATACATAGATCTTCTTTATACAAGTCTGCCATATCATAAACAAAGGGTAATGGGCTACCAGAATGAACAAATCCAACATGAGGAGAATATCCCAGAGAATAGATAGCTGATGTCAGTATGCCATAGAGGGCGGCGTTGGAAGAAGTCAGAATCTGATTGGTCAAATCTCCCAGCTCAAATTTTCCTGGAGTGTACTGACGTCCTTTCCAACCAACACCATATTCCTTTGCTTTAGACTCATATAATCTTCTAACTCTCAATCCTTCCATACCCATTAACTCTTTTAAAGATTTTTGACTGACATTTTCTTGAGGAAATCTTCTGGAAAACATCCTTCTGGCTACTTCAACACGTTTCTTTCCATTTATGGCAAGTTCCATTTGTTTTCTCATATTTCTAGTATCTGAGGTAGGACTTTGACCAACAGCATAGAAAAGCATACTATCCTCACCTACCCAACAGATCATACAATTAGAAGCTGTTATAACCTTAACAGCTTCATGAGTTATACTGGTTCCAGGACCAAGAAGAATAGCATTAAGCATAGCTATAGGAAGACGAACAAGGTTTGCTTCACTATCAATCCATTTGACACTACTATCATCGATCTCCAATCTCCCTCGTTCCAGATAAATAAATGGATATTTATCCTTCACTTGAGGAAGATTGTTTCTATTTATCTTGATAAATAGTCTTTTATTCTTTTCCTCACTCATAATTCACAAGAGTTACCTGTCTATCTCGGTAGGATTTTAAGCGACCAAATCTAATTGGAATATCGTTAAGAGTCAAAACTTCTCCCTCATCCTCAAAAGCACCGTCTTTGATATGAAAGCTTTTATGAAGCTCAAGATTATGATCATCAGAGGATATGCTTTCTACTATTTTTTTCAACTCTATCTCAGCCTCATTATAGTAATCATATTCTCCTCGATAGAGGATCTCACTAGGTATACAGTTCTTACGACCTAGATACAGATCAAATACAGGTTCTCGTAAGGATTTCCCTATAAGATAACTAAGATCATCCTCTAGTTCCTGAATCACGCCAAAAGCCATATCCTGTAAATAGTAACGGTAAGTCAACTTTGCCCCCCCACCTACCGCGGACTTTCCTTCAATAGTCTTGGGAATCATATTTTTTTGCCAAGAATTCTTGCTGTCATACCCACTACCTACCATATGAAAATCTATCAAAGTACTGGTTTGGTTCTCCGTCTTCCAGTAAGCAAATATATTCTGCTTATACTCTGCGAGCTGTGCTAATAGATCTTCCTGACTCCCTCTAGCCCCAAGGGCTGATAAATAAAGACCGAAGAGGCCTGATTTTGTGGGAAAGTCTAGTGAATCCCTACGCCAGAATTTTGAGTCTACACCCCAGCTCTGAAAAGGACCTTCTAACCATAGAAGTAAATACTTCATATCAATGAACTCCCTCCAGAGCTGAGGTGATACCTTCTATCAAATCATCCATACTATAGGAATCATCCAATCCCCAGGTCCATTCTTGTACTTTGCCGAATAAGGATCCAGCCTTACTCTCTTTAGACTTGAGAGCTTGATCCAATGTAGAAATACTTTCAGAAAGATATCCATCGCCCTTACTTTTCACAGCCTTATCAAAACAAACTTGGAGATTCTGTCCTTTTCGAAGATATACTTTAGCGTAGTCCCATTGATTGAAACCAGCCTGAGTAGTCTGCCGTGCTTGTGGTACTGCTAGATACAGAGCTTTAATAAAAGCCATGATAGATGAATTGATATCACCATCTTCTCCCAAGGTATCCACTAGTTGTCCAAGATTAACTGAAATATAGCGATAATAAGTAGCTGAGTTAAACTCCAACGTTCCCATGTGGGAGGAACCTGTTTGAATCTCATCAGAATCAGGATAATCATCGATTGCAGTGAAGAAATCCAATTCATTATTAACTTTATGAGTCGAAATAGCGTGACTAAAAGAACAAGATGCTTCAATATTTAACTCTGGAGCTTGAGCGACCATCCTTCCAAATAAAGCTATGTCCAGGCCATCAGCAGCAGGATTGAAGAACTTTTTATGTTCTTTGTAAACGTCAGTCTTCTTGATATCAGAGGCTTTATATTCTAGAGATTTGGCATATTCTGCCAATCCTTCTGCTTCTTGATCTGTAAAAAAATGGAGAGTATCCTTAGATAAGTGCTTAGCTATTTCTATTGCACAAGTCTCTGCCTGTTCATCAGAGGCTCCTTGCTCTAGCATTTTTTTAACTATTAGCTCTTTGATTCTTTTAGTACGAACTCCCAGCTTTATTCCCAGGTTGTGAAGTTCCATCCGAACCTGACGCTTCCATGCTTGACTACTGACCCGAGCCCTTGTCGTTCCCCCAACAATAGCTGTCTTGGGAGCGCCAACATCATCCCTATTCAAACAGGTCACAGGAAAGCTCTGTAATATATGAAATTCTAATTTTAATCCTTGTAAGTTCCCTACACTCATTTTTATTTTCTCCTTAATCAATTCAGTGGTTTTAACTGTAACAGACCGAAACCAAAAGCTTTTCCCCGGCCTAATCCTTTAGTAAATGATTCTCTAAATAGCGTTTTATCTTCGACTTTCAAAATGCCAGAGAACATAGCTTGATGAAATCGTAAATTATTTCCCTTGCTTTTGAAGCTAATACTGCCAACTTCTGAGACTTCCAGATTGTCCCTATAAGGGGAAAATCCCCACTGCTGACTTCTACCACAAAACCAGTCCAAAAGCTCTTCTCTTCCGATTACTGGTTTTTTGTTCTTAAAGCCTTTTACATTTCTAACAGGATTGAGGCGGACTTTAAACATATACTCAGACCAATCCAGATAGCTCATAGGAAGATCCTTGCTCCTGATATTAAGATTTTTATTATTAGATGGTGTGTTCTGAGAGAGGACAAGAATTTTTCTCAGGGCTCTATCTCCTGGCATTTCCTGATAAAGGAAGTCTCGAGAATTTCCAGGAAATAGATCATAAACAAGTTTATGAATACCATATTCATCATGAATCTCTTCTTTGCTTATATCTCTTGGACTTAGTGATATTTGGGAGAGAATCATGATTCGCCTCGCCAATCATGGTAGAACTGTTTAGCCCAAAGACTTCTGGTCCGCTCGCGACTATCTTCCCTGTCAAACCAAAAAACTTCTTCCAAGAGCCTACTATGATTGATAGTTATACCTTTGGAACGTAATAAATGAAGCAGTGAAGGCAAGACTAATAATAGATCCTTTCGATTCTGGCAAGCTAAGAGACGTCTCAACCTAGCTCCTCCTGGACCTGTATCATCCTTACTGTGCTCATGATCCTGATAGGCCATAGCCAGTGCCTCTCCCAATCCATACTCACCGTCAACAGTTACATCTCTATTA
Source organism: Spirochaeta cellobiosiphila DSM 17781 (assembly GCF_000426705.1). Taxonomy (NCBI): domain Bacteria; kingdom Pseudomonadati; phylum Spirochaetota; class Spirochaetia; order Spirochaetales; family Spirochaetaceae; genus Spirochaeta; species Spirochaeta cellobiosiphila. The sequence goes on along the minus strand of NZ_KE384558.1, from coordinate 21,451 downwards.
GCAATATCAGCACCTATGAGAGCATAGACACGTCTATCATCTGGATATTCCAGATTGACATAAGAACTTAAGATATCCCAACAGTAGTATTCTGTATTGGGATTCTCCCCTTTGCGTAGCTTTGCACGGTACCCCTTGTCCTGACTACCATGACAGCGCTCCATAACAAGTTTTACGAATGTGCTAGACTGTTTATCATCCAACTTTTACCTCCTCTATAGTAATCTTTTTTATACGGGGATAATGCTCTGCCCATGACTTAAGCTGTCTTGCTGTCTGTTTAGGACAAGAAGCATCATAGATTTGCTCTACTATCTTTTTGGAATGATTATGGAATGCATCTAGATCAGTTTCATTAATTTCTTTTTGAATAAGCTTTGTGAAAACTAATTCCACTTGATTCCAGTAGAGAGACATGTCTTTATTGATTTTATCCTTATTATCAATACGAAGGGATCTGTTATACTCAGAGAGACATCTATACAATCTTTTTGAATGTGAATCGATTGTAGCTAAGGCTGACTTGACACTGGGGAACCAGGTGCCTCCCATTTGTTTTGGATCAAGTAGTATTAGTGACGCTATGTAATCATCAGTTCCAGAACAATACTGCTCTCCTGCATTACTACTGACTTTAAGACCTCCCGCCCATATGCCAGTAATATCACAATGTTTTTTAATCCTTCTAAAAGGAAGTTTCAACTGAAAGTTTGTAAAAGACTCCTTTTCTGAGTCTAAAAAAGAAAGAAAAGAGCTAATACTTCGCCAAGGCTTTTTATCCGTACTAACCCACAATGTCTTAATCTTTTTTTGGGTACTGTCGATGGCAATAGAAGGATCCCAGATCCCCTCAGCATAGTTAGGATAAGCCAGACCTTCAGTATAATAAACGCCTGATTCCGCTAACAAAACAAATCTAGACAAAGGCATTAGTCTACCTAGGTAAGAGCTTAATAAAGTTTTAGCAGTATCATCATCCTCACTTTCTGGCATTTTCTCCCATGGAGGAATGCCAAGACCTGTCATAAAGATTCCCATATTTTGAATATCCTGACTGGTAAAAAGATTCTGATAGATTGTCTCTTTTAATGTCCTGCCCTGCCAAAAATGGTGTTGTAATCCTTGAAAAGCTAAGGAAGGCCCAAATTTACCAGAGGTAGCTTTACCATTATCCTTGGTTTTTCCCTTATAGGTCGAAGATAAAATGATTGTGTTATCCACCTGCTTACCCGATGTAGCAAACCCACCTATTCTTAAGAGAAGAAGAGCTTTTTGAGCATCCGTCATCTCATTATCCATCTGCGAATCAAAAAGCACTGTGGTATTGCCCGAAGCTAATTCGGGAAGAAGGACATAATAAGGTTGTATTTTAGTGTTTTTTTCTTTCAGAACAGGCATCTGAAGAAATGGCTTGTCTCCATACAAGTTAAAGAGTTCTTTTTTATCATCAAGATATCCTAGACAGAGTTGTGCCATACCATGACTAGTCAGATCAGCCCAGGCTTTATCATCCTCGGGAGTACAAGCTGCCTGGGCGATAGCCAAAAAGAACCTAAGCAAAGAAATCTTTTGAACGGCATTACCTCCTATTGTTTTTAGGTTTTTGTTGTCAAAGATTTCTTTCAGACTCACCAGACCGGCATCTGCAATAGGAATCCAGGCTTCATCGATCAAGTTAAAATGATGATTCATACTTTATCTCCTCTCTATTTTTTCTGATAGCCAATGTCCTGGCTATAGTAAAGTTCATATTGATCATGCCCTGGTCGGCCATTGAGACCTTCAAGCATTCCACTAGCTTTTAGCTTGATTACTCTTAAAGATGATGGCGAATCAGGTTCGATATATAGAAAAGGTTTAAGAATACTGAGTTCTCCCTTTATCACACGGTCAGGAGCTTTAGAGATAGGAACAGTCATAATATTCCGAGAAAGGGATTGAGCAATTTGCCTTTTGGCTTTTCTATCTCCTACTGGATAAGATAGAGATAATCTAGCACCATTCACTAGAATAATTTCAGGAGAGGAACCGAAAATCATATCTTTTATGATAAGAACTTCTACAGTTTCCACGTCAGTATAGCGGGTTGAAACATCATCATTACTTATTTGAACAGCCATAGATAAACTTACCCGTGCCAATTGTCCAAGCTTTGTTATCCTTTGCTCTAGTTCAGATTTAACATTATTCAAGTAAGTTGGATCCTTTCTTGGAGCATAAACAGCTTCAATGAGAGATCGAAAGTCTTCAGGTAAGGTGATATTCGAGCGTTCTGCTAGGACTTCAGCACTCCGAGCTAGAATATAAGGAGAGTAAACAGCACCAGAAGGACCAAAACACCAGGAAGAATTACTTTGAATCTCCTCTTCGTTAGGCATTAGAATAAATACTTCTGGTCGTGCCTCATCTGTACGATAGGGATCTACACAGGAATGTCTCCATAGACGCCCCATTCTTTGTAACAACATATCCATAGGGGCTAAACGCGTCACAAGAAAATCTGCATCAATATCCAAAGACTGCTCCAGAACCTGTGTTCCCACAAGAATCTTTCCACCTTTATTATTAGAGCCTCGGATTTTTCCATAGACACCAGTCCAATATTCTTCCAGTCGTGCTCTGTCATCAGGGAGAAAACGGGAATGAATAAGACCTACTTCTATTCCTAACTCTTTTTCATAATTAGCAAATAACAAAAAGACCTTTTGCGCGTCTTCAACTGTATTCTCAATCCACAGAACATATTGTCCCTTCTGGGCTTTGTCCATGACGAACTCGTTGACAGATTCTTCATCTGCGGTTGAATGAAGTATATAAGTCTTTTGTTCTGTTTCTATAGCTTGTGAATAGGTGATATCATCATATACATTCTTATAGGAGAGTAAGGGATAGGAATGGGGCATTGGAGAGGTATAGGATAAAAGAGCTTTTTTTCTTTCCGTTGTCAAGGTGGCACTAAGCATTATCACTGTAGCCCCAAGTTCTCTTAATCCTCTGACAAGATGATCAATAATAGTTCCTGTATAGGCATCATAAGAATGCACTTCATCCAGAATAACGACCTTACCAGCTAAACCAAAAGCTCGAACAAAACCATGTTTCACATTCATGACAGACATGAGAGCTTGATCAATGGTTCCCACTGCAAAAGGAGCAAGTAAGCCCCTTTTGCGGGAGTTAAACCAAGAATACCCAGGGCGACCATCCTCGCCCATTTCGGTATCCAGGAGCCAGGACTTACTATGAACCAGGAGGCTTCGGTGTTGATCTGTAGAGTCTAGGATACAATCTAGGAAGCGCTCAAAACGCTCATGTATCTTCTCTGATGTTAGCTGTGTTGGAAGAGCAAAATATATACCACTGGCTAAACCTCTTTCCATAAGTCTGTAGGCAGCATAGAGTGCGGCCTCTGTCTTTCCTTGCCCCATACGATCTTCCAGAATATAGAGCCCTTGATCCTGTACCATATCAATCATTTGCTCTTGCATGGGACGTGGATTATATCCATCAAACACTTCAGCAAAAGAAAGACCCTTTTTAATTTGGGGCACTACAAATCCTGCCTTATCCACCACATCTCTTACTAAATCTATAAGATTATCTTCTGACTCTATAGCAAGTATATTGGACAAAGCAGGACCTGACCCTATCCAATCGGATACGGTGGTCAACCCCAGGATATTCAATGGAGTCCATATTTCATCTTGATCCATGATAGGCCAGTCTTCCTTAAGATAGTCTTCAAGGCTAAGAATTAGCTTTTCCCGTACCTTTTGCCAATTCGATCCACCAAAGACGGCAATATTTTTATCATCACTATAGGACTGATTTGGCTTCACGCCATGGTGCTGGCCTACAATCATAGCAGAACTGTTACTTATTTCACTTAAAGCGGCACGACTAACAGTCCAATGGTAACCAGTTTCTTTTTCCAAATTGGGATTAATACCTTTAAGACTTGGTTCAGAATTATGTTGATAATTACTTAGATTTCGTCTTATTTTTTCTTGGAATAATGGATTTACCTTTCCAATATCATGAGCCGCAGCAACAAGCTCAGCCCCTTTTGGATAGAGATTGTTCCTCATGTTATCGGGCATTCGGCTTAACAACTCACGAGCAACCAATCCTACGATCTTGCAATGTAGTTCAATGCTCTGTCCTGCTTTTATCTGTCCAGATTCTTCATCCTCTATAGTCTTTGCAATACAATGTTGTAAATCTAAGGCAGGTTGATTATGATCTGATAAATCCTTTGGTTTCTTCAATATCATTTCTAACTTCCTTTTTTATATTACTTCTCATCAGTAGATCTATGTGGGTAAAAAACTTACCTGTGCTATCCTTAGCTATCACTCTCTGCATCGAAACAACTTATGAGTTCATTAACAATATGATCCTCACCATTTTTTACAATGACCTCAAGGCAATCCATTGCTCTTGTCAATGCTACATAAAGAAGGTTTGTTTTCACTTTGTTAGCTCTTTCTTCTGAATATTCCTTTTTTAGCCACCAAAGGGTATCTGTGAGATGAATAAAGCAAACTGGGAAACTAAGTCCCTTAGCGTTGAAGAGTGTCATAATTCGCACCCCGTTTTGATTGAAATCAAAATCCCTATCAACACGAACATAAGGAATAGCATTTATATCCATTAATTCTGTTACCCCTTTGCGGCTTTTATCATTCGCACTAGAAATCACTGCGAGGTTATCCCATTCAAAATCCAACTGATCATGATAGAATCTCAGACGTTCTATAAGTGTTTGATCTGCCATTTCAGAACTATCTGATCGATGCAGAATACTTCTCGGTCCTTCTCTGAACGCTGTTGGATGCTGGTCGCTATCATGGGAAGTACCACAGCGAAAACGTTCAGCCAGCTCATGTATTTGAAAAGTATTTCGAAAGTTTGTGTGAATAATTCTTGTATTTCCCTGAAGTTGGATACCACTTCGGGGAAAAGGACTTAAGGGAGTATAGATACTTTGATCAAGATCAGAGGCCATTATCATAGCCCCTCGGCTTAGAGTTTTTAATAGAAAAAGCTTAACCATAGTCAGGTCTTGGGCTTCATCCAAAAAGACCTTATCATAAACCACTTTAGGAGGATCCTCTTTCCACAAAAGATATGTTTTATAATACAGGTAACTAAAGCTATAACATTTATGATCATCCATATAAGCTTCAAACTCAGTCTTGGCCTGCCATATAACTTCTCTGGTCTTCCGATTTAAGGAATCCTTCATCCCTTGTCTATGAATCATTTTATCAATGTAGTCTTCACGACTATATCCATAGGCCCATAAGAAACTTCTTAATTCCCTCACTAGTGCCTTATCAGACATATCAATAGTTATGGACGATTTTCTCCATAATTCATCTGTATTAAAAAGTTCATTTATTCCTAGTATTCCTTTGCAGACCTTGGTGAGAAGATGATCAGCAGTGGTGTATTCTACGTCCAAATGAGCATCTAAATTCATCAGTCCTGCAAGATAATGATTGTAATTCACCAAAGTTCTTGTATAAGTCAGGAAGACAACAGGAAGTTTTTTTTGAAGGCCAAGATCTGGTGATTCGTTTTGTATCAGGTATGTTTCTAGAGATTTAAGCAAAACCAGACTCTTTCCTGTACCTGCGGATCCCTTGATCATAAAATCTTTTTTAAAATTGATGTCTCTGAGAATACGTCCCTGTTCTTCTGTTAATCGAAGTATCCTATCTTCAAAGCCTCTTCGGCTTTGTGATAGATGAAGCATTCTTTTAAATATATCTAAGGAGTCAGAAATGGACTTATATTCTTCTAATTTATTCTGACTTGCATTGATAGCCTCAGTAAGGCTTTTTATCCTTCTATGACTCTCAAAGACTTCTACACGTAATTCCTTTCGTTCCTCTTTCCTGTCTTTTGCCCTTGATTGAAGTTGATGAAGTTCAGACAAGGTTGAGGACAGCTTCCTTTCAAGGTCTTGCTTTTCCTTCCATGCAACTTGATACTCTGAGATTCTTTGTGTGTTGATGAAGTTCTTTTCTCGAAGATCCTTTAGTTCTTTTTGAAGAATGAGCATTTCATTATGGTACTTAGTTTCTGGTATTCGTTTTGCCCAATCAGTGATTAGTTCTTCCAGGGCTTTTACATCGTCTATATGTTCGACACTAAGACCAGTAGCATCACAAAACCTAATAAGTAAAGATAAACTATTTTGAGATTCAGAATCTAAGACATTCCTGCATTGATGACGGACAGTATTGCTAAGTTGATGATTTTTAGTGAGGGAACAAAGAAGATCCATCGGGAACTTTCCATTGTGGAGGACTCTGTATAGATCCAATAGTTCACCGTATTCATAACGACTTTCAGGTAACAAGTCTAATTGTTCTCTGATCTGGGCTTCAATAAATGAGTGCAACGCTAGAACAAAAAAACCATTATCAGCAGACGCCACTTGTCTTAAGCGTTTGAGAGTCTCTGGAATTTTCACTTTTATTCCTTTGTTATCTTATTGAAAATAGTTTATCATGACCCATAAAAAAAAATCCTTTATATTTTTAATATATCCCTAGAATGAGAATGAATATCGATTCTATAATATCCAGCTTATATTTATCCTCAACAAAGAGCCTAAGTAATTCCGTAAAGCTTGGAATTAATATGGTATCCTCTTTTTCATTGTGAAATACACATATTCCTTTCTTATCTAGATTAGTTATATCTATACCAAAGCCGACAGGATCATCTTTATCCTGTTCAGGTATATAATAGGAATGATTTTGAAGAACATTTCTAAAGACCATCGGTCTTTGTAACTTTTCATGATCTTAACTAAAACATGTATTGGTATAACTCATCTCTAAAATTATTCTTGTACTAGCTCCATTGTTTGTTATTGGTACTGAGTAATTCTAATATGTGCTCATATGTAATAACTTTCAATTTAAATCATACTCCTGTGTGAAGAGTGATTGGAACCTGTAATATTTTCCCATTAAAACCGTTTTCAGAAAAGCGATTATTGCATGACAGCTTGCCTACATTTATATGGCGATTATTATGAAAAGAATTATTGTTTTATTATTCTGTTTACCAATATGATACCAGAAGTTACTCTATCAGAGAATTCAGACAATCTATCCGAAAGCATTGTTATAGACCAAATTGGTGTATAGGCTGGGCAAAAGCTTGCTACTGGTTAAATGATACTTAGTCATTATTTAGTTCCAATCGCCGTGATGCGAGTCTAAAGATATCAAGTCCCTTCACCGATTGGATATCTTAGGGGGCGAAGATCCTGGTTCGGTATAATCAGGCTGATTTGCCTTGGAGTGATACTTTTTTGAGGTTGTTATATTATAAGCAATCATTTAGAAATAGATATCTCTTTACTTAATTGAATTGATTATCTTTCTACCTGTAACAATATATATATCTTTATCATCCTTCTGTACGACTTGATACCACTGATTTAAAATTAATTCATATTTTTCTATAAAATCCTTTGATTTAATATATGAACTATCTTCATCGAAATATATGTCTGATATGCAATCAAACAATAAATCTATAGGTAGATCTACTTCACAAATATTGGAGTACGTGTATACTATTTTTAGTCTATCAAGAACGACAACCAATAATTTATCACCATATTTCTTATACATAGAATGAACGAATTCTTCTTCACTTACAGAATTATTACCCATCTCATCAAAACCCCAGAGATATAAATCTAAAGCCTTAACAACATCCTTAATCCCCTCTAATGTAAGTTCAGGATTATCACGATAAAATTCTATAAAAACTTCTCGATCTATTAATTGACCATTTAAATCAAAAAGATCATCAGAAAATAGATTACCAACAGAGAATATCTGAATTAATAAGATCATTAATATTGGCTTCATGGCCATAAACACCTCAATCTAAGTTGGATTTCATACGCTTATTCTTCGTAATAATTTTTCTTGAAGGTATGTACACTTTCATGAGCCAATAATCGAGATATACTATCCGATAGATTCTCGCTACTATTTTGCATAAAAACATAATTACCAAAACTCATAGCATTAGGCTTCCCACTTATATTAGTTATATTTTCCCATTAACCTCATATCCTCACCAGTAAAAATATTAAGATTTGATAAAAAATCACTAAGTTTTCCTGTTGACGGGTATGGTAATTTAACGAAATTATTAATTGTTGTCCTTTTGAAAGTTCTTCTCTTATGGTAAGCGATAGCTTAAACGGCGATTCCTAGATCTTCTGCTATCTCCTTTCTTATCTTTCCTAATTTCTGGGCTTCTTCAAAGAAGGATTTCCATTCTTGTGTTGTTGCTGGTTTCTACATTTTATTCTCCTTTGGGAGAAATTATGCTTTTTATGAGTTTCATAGATAAGGGCCGGTTGAATTGACACTGACTCTATACCCATCAAATAATGAGCATTGTATATTAATATTGATTATGTCTAAGTATAAACGATTAATTTTTTATACTTATCCAATTCCTATGGTTCATAATCCTCCAATGGATGAATCAATGTACCCATGTATACCCAGTCTTTGTCTGGCTCCATACCTGTACTTTTAACAAAATATTTTATGTTTTTACCATCATGAATAAATTTACCTTTAAAAGTTAAACCTCCAAATCCATATATAACAAACTCTGCTGACCGATTCTCAATTGTGGTCTTTCTTGTGTAAATACTAGTTACAACTTCTGTTGACGCTATAAATGAAATGCTTAAATTTGTACTACAATTAACATTAAAGATAAAAGGCATTATTGCCTTGTATGGATTCTTCTTTAAATTAACTTGATCTTTATAACTTAAAATCCATTTACCATTCCAATCATTGCCATCTTCACTATAAACAACTGAAAAGCTTGATATCATCACAATCAATATCAGAAATAGTATTTTATTGTTTTTATTGATCATTTTTCATTCCTACTAATTAAAAGCTTCCGCTACCCCAGTAACTTGCCTCAAAATACTGCCTATTATTATATGTATTCTTAGAGGAATAGCATTAGGTGTTTATCGCCCTTGAAATTGACGGTCACACCTATATTTTAAGGAATACTAAAAATCATACGCTTAAAAGTTCTTTTATTATAATCCCAAACAATCAAAAGAGAATCACCCACTGATCCTATTGGATAAAAATAAGGAAAAAGATTCAAACCTGGTGAATGGCTTTCAGGCACAGGATAAGAGGGCTTTATTTTAAACCCATAAAATGCTGGATCATAATTCTTAAAAGAAACTATAATTTTATTATCTATATCATAAATTTCATCGTTTTCAAACCGAACTACTATAGAATAAGGATCTGATTCTAGAACCCCAGTAAAACTCTTTAGAACACTTGAATTATCATAGTAAACACAATTGATAATTATTTTGTCATTTTTCAAATTCAAATATAAAATATCATCCTTTGAGAAACCATCTGAGAAACAATAATAACTCAATATACAAAATAAAATTGTTATAATTTTCTTTTTCATTCCCATAATATATACCTCCAATTGTATTGTCTTTCCTTTATCTTTGTATTTGGCTAATAAGGGAGATTATCTAAACATCTACCAGTAATCTTTTTTATTTCACCTTGATTTTGTGATGGATGCACTTCTTTGCCATTTTCTACAGAGGTAGTAACATGATCATAGTTTTCATCATTATTCCAATCAAAAAATCTTACTGTTCCAACACAAGCAACTCCATCTAGCTTAGGCTCGTTTTGCCATTGTTTTAGCATTTCTATCCGTTATATTACCCCCAGTAGCATCTTCGGCTGAATGAGTGAAGTCGAAGAACAATCCAATCCAGGAACACATTACCTAGAAAAAACTTCTCCCCCAAGAAAAATGCCCTCCAACATAACTTTCTTTAGCTTTTGCATAAGATTTATTCAAAATGTCTTCAACCTTATCTCCAAAGGGTGTGTCCTCGGCACTCCAAAGCTCTCACCAGCCTCATCGGTAATGGCTACAGTAGATCTTAAGTGGTCTTTGGAATAATAAAAACTGTACGGCCAGAACTAAAAAAGCCCAGAATGACAGGGAGGTCATACAGGGTTTGATTAACAATAACGAATCATTTTTTTGTTCAAATCGCCTTGATGCGAGCGCAGAGGCAAATCAATTCCCTACCCAGATAAGATATCTTATCTAAGTGGTGACGGTTCTATTTCTGTAAAATTAGGAGGATTGGCCTGGGAGCGATGTTTTTTGAGATTGAGATATTAAATTTATTGTTTGAATTTGGATTAATTTAGTCACCACCTTTAAATTACGATTACACACATAAGTATATAACTTTATTATAAATAATTTTTCTTAGTTCTCTAAAATTTTACTGTAGTGGCAGAATTAACCAGTATTTCTTTTCTTGTATCCTCTATATCCATCCTATCTATAGTCAAAACAGAAATTTTATATAAGTTATCCCCATCAAAGTTTCTAGAAGACACTATTTTAAGTAATGTTCCTTCTGCAAACAATCCTGCCCAAAAGTACTCAATATCAGTATTACTACTTTTTTTATTAGGGAAATATTTTTTAATAAAAGCTTCAACACCAACTACACCATCATAATATTTTACATTTTTGAAATATAAATATTCTAACTCTTTATCATCATATTTTAAATTTAATATTATTGAATCTACAGAAAGCTGTAATTTTTTTATGAATTTAGAGGGTAAAATACCATTATAATTAATGTCAACTAATAATGATTCTCCAATTGATAAGTTGTCATCAAAATAGCTATTAAATGAAAATAAATATTGAACAAAATTTACTGATAGTATTTCTCTTCTAAAGAAAGTTTTTCCATTACGTGCCTCTAGTGTCTTAAATAAAATTTCAGGAAAAACAAAGTCTTTTTTTTTCTCCAGCTGTTTATCCATATCTTGCCAAAGACTCATAGAATGCGTCGACACAAAAATACAAAGTATTCCTATAACTACCAAGAATAACATTAATTTAGTGCATTGTATTTTAGAGCCCTTAGAATGGTGATTAATTTTTTTATTAATTTTCATCACTATTATCTTCTCTTAATGAATGCTGTGCTGAAGAAGTTTCTTTGTCATCTCCACTATTATATCTAGATCGACCAATACTTTCAAAGAAGCTTTTTATTTTCCCAACTTTTTCATTGTCTTCACCTGTATAAGCATCTGGATTATTTTCATATCCTTTTTCATTTATATTCTTTGAGTCATATGCAAGATCATTACTTATAATATCAAAGTCATCCAAATCGACATCCCATTTTTGAAGCATTCCTTGTGGAGTAGTAACATATATGTCTAATCCATCTTTCTCTGCTTGTGCTACATCACCTTCAGAGAGACTATCTGATTTTGGATTTGTAGCATTTACATGAGCATGTATGTTGGCAACAACCTCTTCTCCATTTTCAGGAACAGAGGGATTCACACTATTTTTCACACCTTGGTTAGGCACTGTATATGAATAAGCCCCATCTTCATTTTTATAAATAGAGGAACCTAGCTCCTTGTTCATTCTTATAGAATCAAAGCAGTATATTCCCCTCCCCATAGCTTCTCACCTGCTTCATCAGTAATGGCTACAGTAGATCTTAAGTGGTCTGTGGAATAATAAAACTGCATGGCCAGGACAAAAAAAGCCCAGAATGACAGGGAGGTTATACTGGGTTTGATTAACAATAATAAGTCATCTTTTAGTTCAAATCGCCGTGATGCGAGTGGAAAGGGAAATCAAGTCCCTTCACAAATAAGATATCTCATCTGGGGAGGGCCGCTCCTGGTTTGATAGAATCAGGATGATTTGCCTTGGAGCGATGCTATTGAGGTAGATCTTTAAAAACCATGATAGATTCTGGTATTTTTTCCGGTGATTCTGTGACACCTTCAGGATGCCAAAACCCAATTCCTAATTTATTAGATGTGACATCAGAAAAGCCTATTTCGATATTCTCATCTAAATGTCTTAATAGTTGTAGCAATTCGTGATTACTCATAGCAAAAAGCTCATGACCTTCGTAATATATTTCTGCTTCTCTATAAAATTCAATTCCATCACACAAGTCATCTTTTGAATAGTAAACAAACATACCCAAAGTCCCATATTCATCAGTTAAGGGCTCATCCTTATCTCTATGAAATGAGCTACGGGTATATGTGCTCAATATTTTTCTTATCTGTTCACGAGATTGCCCCAACTTAATTAAATCAGTTCCAATGTTAGCTATTATCTTCATCAGTGTCCTCTGTATCTTCACTTTTCTTTTTTCTACTATCACGCCATTCTCTAAAAGAATCCTTTATTGATTTAAATAATCCACCACTAGATTTTTTTCTTTTTCGTTTTCATTATTTGTTCTAGGCTTTAACTTTTCAGGATCAATGGTATTGTAATATTCTAATGCTTCTGCTATTTGTAAGTCATATTTACTACCAAACAAGTCTCTTATTGATGCAATGTCTCGATTAAGAGCTTCTATAAATAATCCTTTCTCAATCAAATCTAATTGTGACTGGCGATATGTAGCCCCCCGGTCCCCAAGACTTAGTTTTCTTATGATCAACATAAGACATAGAAATAGCTGGCCCATCCCTCCAACTTAAGGAAATAGATGATCTTTTAATGGCATCAGAGGAGACTAAATGATGGCCTTCTACTGTCCTAGAAAGTCCTGTTAAATCTTTATATGCACCACCACGCTTAACAATATCTTCACCAGCAACTCTTTTTGAGACATTATTTATAGTATCAATAACAAAGTTAGCCGCATTGAATACAGTATTTTCCTCATAATCACGCCTAGTTTGTTCATGATTTAATAACCTTTTAGTATCTACTGTTTGATTTCTTATATATCTTTTCGCGGCACTTCCTTGGCCTAATGGATCAAACAGAGTACTTTCATCAGAGAATCCACTAGGATCAACAAACATAAGTGGATTATTCGCCGTATACAAATACCAATTCGACCCATCCCTGGCAGGATCTTCCGTAATAAATCGACCAGCTTGAGCATCATACCAACGGGCATTAAAGTAATAAAACCCTAACTTCGCATCATAATCCTTACCAGTATACTTAAAGTCAAAATCATCTCGTCCTGATGGATTATCGATAACAAACTTATCCCCAAAAGGAGTATATTCCGCTCTCCAGAGCTTCTCAACTGCTTAATCTGTAATGGAAACAGTAGATCCTAAGTGATCTGTGGAATAATAAAAATGACACGGCCGGGACAAAAAAGCCTAGAATGACAGGGAGGTCATACAGGGTTTGCTTAACAATAACTAGTCATTATTCAATTCAAATTACCTTGGAGCGATGCTTTTTGAGGGTTCAGTCATGGTTCTACTTTATTTTGTAAGCTTCAACCCATTCATTTTCATGCCCATTGTAATGATCTAGCAAGCGTCCTTCTACTCTTTCAGGACTCCAAGCAACCACACGTTCTAACCCCATGCATTCTTCTTTGGTTGCATTACGACGTATTTCCCCATTATCATAAATTTTATAGTCTTCTGTATATGGGGCACAGATAAACATTAATGGATTTCTTCTTAAACTCGGCTCTAATTCTAGATCCCCTTTAACTTCCCAACTATTCTTAAAAGTCTCATTAACACATATAATGAATAATATTTTTGCAGAAATAATATCTTTCAAATTAGTTATTTCTTCTGCTGTTCTATAGTCATAAAAGGCGATATTTCTATCCGTCAATATTCTTGCATATGTATGAGTGTTATTATCAATTGGAACTTGTAAAATTACACCCGGTCTAAACTTCTTACTCATAATTTCCCCTAATCAATATCGAGTATATTCATATTTTTCACCAAATGCTTTTGAGGCTGCATCATGATATTTCCTTCCGTTTATAGTTTTTACTTACGACCCTAATACTATTCAAGGATTTTGCATTCGCCCAGCGATCAGGATCTGTTAAAGCACCACCAAAGTAATCTATCATTTGCTGTTCACGTCCTCTTATCTTACCGTAAGCCCCTTCACCTGTTGCTGTCTTATCTGGGATTAGGACGACCTTTTTTTGGTCGAAAGAATTGGTTATTTTTAGGAAGTCCGGAAGGAGCGAAAGTCTTATGTATTATCTATACTCTTTTTGAAACAGCTAAGATTGACAAGCTTAACCCCTTTGGGTATAGGAATCTCAGACTTCTTGTACTTGAACTTCATGGAGACAAAACAGAGAGGGAAAATCTTTTACCTTTGGTTGTTTCAAAAGAGAAAGTTATTCAATTAGGTGTTCACAGTATCGTACCTTATTTCTTTTGTTTTCGATATTTTAAAATTACAACAATTAATAAAATTAAGTTAATTAAAATAGAAAATAATAATATTAAACTTCTAAAATCAATTGCTACACTTTTCTCAGTTTGGTCTAATAGAATACCATCTTTAAAATTTCCGTTATACTTATCTTCACCAATAGTTAATTCTCCTAGACCATTAAAATATCCGTTCTTAAATTCGCCTATATATCTAATTCCATTTTTATAAGTATAAACACCTCTACCCTCAAATACTCCATTCTTAAAAGATCCTGTATATCTGTCCCCATTACGATATTCTAATGTACCCTTTCCATTAAAATAACCCATTACTATCGCCCCGAAATATACATCACCATTCCTATATTTGATTGTTGCAGAACCATCTAATAAACCATCCTTAAAATTACCAGTAAAAGTAGCTATTTTAGTAGTTAACACACCCTTTCCATCCATTCTTCCGTGTTTAAACTGTCCCTTATATACATCACCATTATCCCAAGTTAGTTCACCATATCCTTCAAACATTCTATTTGAAATTGAACCTTCAAATACAGAATTATCTGGTAGCTCTATGGATTCAGAACAAATGCTTTCTATTAAAAAAGCCTGAAAAACTATCATATAGATAATACATAATTTATATTTCTTCATTTCTATTCAACCTACAATTATAAACTATAGTACTAAGGATAAAATATTTATTTTTCTGCCAAAAAAATCATCATTTTATTCTATTTCACTAATGTCATCCTACTCCTCCTCATCATCATCTTCAACACCACTAACCTTTTTAATTTATTCACTATCGATTCCTTGCTATTTTTTGGTGTTCAGAAATTCTATCCATAGATTCTTTTAATAGTCCAGAAACATCACTTCCATTTTCTAAATCATCTAATTGCTTTCTTAACATTGTGATCTCACTTACTTTTGCCATGGAAACTTCAACCTTATATAAGGTTGTATAGGCATACTCTGTAGCCCACTAGGATCAACAAAAACAAGCGGATTATTCGCCGTATACAAATACCAATTAGACCCATCCCTGGCAGGATCTTCTGTAATATAGCGACCAGCCTGAGCATCATACCAACGGGCATTGATGAAACAGAACCCTAACTCCGCATCATAATCATCTTAAAATCAAAGCTATCACACCCTGAGGAATTATCGATAACAACCTTATCTCCAAAAGGAGTATATTCCGCACTCCAGAGCTTCTAGCCTGCTTCATCTGTAATAGCTACAGTAGTTCTTAAGTGGTCTGTGGAATAATAAAAATAACACGGCCAAGACAAAAAAGCCCAGAATGGCAGGAAGGTCATTATGGGTTCGATTAACAATAACGAATCATTTTTTAGTTCAAATCGCCGTGATGCGAGCGCAGAGGTAAATCAAGTCCCTTCACAGATAAGATATCTTATCTGGGGAGGGGCGCTCCTGGTTCGGTAGAATCAGGATGATTTGCCTCGGAGTGATGCTTTTTGAGGATCTGATACATAATTCTACTTTATTTTGTAAGTGTCCCTTCCTAAAATATGATCGCAATCAACCCACTGGAGGGATGAATATAATTATAAAAATTAGTAAGTACCAGATTCATAGACTATTATTGAAATATGTTCTTAACCACATCGAATTAAATACTGAAAAGGACACCCTTACAGTGGATTTTGTTCCAAAGAAATCATAGAAGAAGCCTCAGATTAGCCATGGACCGAGGGATTTCTTCGATTGTTAAGTTCATTTTCATCATAATGGAAATTGATCGAATGTACACAAATATGGCCGAATCGATCATAAGAAACCTTCGATTTTGCTCGAAGGTTTCTTATTCAATAAAGATTCCCAAATTGTTGTCGTATGAATTTGGACAGCTTTAATTTGGCAATCTTATGATTTAAGCGGTAATCCATACACATTTAATTTGGGAAAAATGCGATCAGATTTTGGGAAGGGACACCTTTACTTCAAAAAGAAATACCTCTAGAAAAAAGGGGAGGATGATGCTTGTTCTGACACCTGATATTTGTCACCTATGTCCTGAACCCATACCGGAGGTGTTTCAGTACTATGATGAAGGAAAAAACTGTGGATTTGAAAGAGGAATTTGAGACTGTAAATATGTTATATAAAGCTCTAAATCTTTAATATAAGTGATAATGGGCTTTACACAAATTTACCAAAATCACTAAAACACTTATAACGAATTGTTTATTGTATTTTAGAAACTAATTTAATTTTTTGATAAAGTATTATAGCAAATATACCAAGAAGATTGAGACCAAGACTTATCGAACCAATATCAAAAAAAAACGATACTGTAACTATTTGGTATTGATAGTCATATCCGTTTATTTTAAATCGTATGATAGTTAAAATTAAAAAGATTATATTCAATGGTTTTAAATCTCTTCCTTTAAATAATAAACAGTACCCAACAACTCCAACTATAGTATAAATAACAAGAGTAAATATATAAAAAGGATGTTCCTTCATTATTCCTAGGAAAAGTTTCATAACTACAGTTATAATTGCAGAAAGTAGAAATAAACCATATATCAGTTTGCTCTTCATTTGCGATACCTCACTTTACTCACTATCTTAAATTTATCTCAATAATGTAAAGATCATTCTTAATATTTAAATACCTGATATTAAACATCCTATTATACCAAGAAAATAGTTAAGAAATAAACAGTACTCATATCCAATTTTTTTTCTTGCGTTATAAGATAAACTAAAAAAATAACCATCTGTCGGATCGACTACAAACTTCCATTCCCGAGTTCAAACCTGAAGTGCAACAACTTGAACTAAAGAAAAGAAAAACATGGAAGTATAAATAAAAACAAGATATCCTCTCTTGGCTCTCTATTACCACATAAATCACCAAAGAAATGAGAATATCTCGCAGAGAAAACATATCACATCCAACACTTTTTGTTATAGCTATATTAGCCAAGAGGAACGCGAAAAAAATTATGATTTTATTGGCCAAAGGACTTAATCAAAGAACAATTGCAACTAAGCTAGATCGTAATGCGAGTATAATCTCTGGAGAATACAGATCAACCTTAGCAGAGCGGAAAAGTAGCAATAGATGAGCTTCTGTAAACAAGTCAAAGATTTATCCCTAGCTCATGCCTTCCATATAGAAACTAAGTTAAAAGAAGGTTGGTCTCCAGAACAAATCACAAAAAAGGTATAACTGAGAGAATGGTACAGCCTTAATGAGTCAAGAATCTCTTTATCAGTATATCTAAAGAGAAAGAAAAGAAATCCCTCTACCTCGAAACATGACTATAGAATACCTAAGACAGACAATGGGGCAGTCGGAAGCTGATACTATTATATCAAGTCAAAGTAAATCTTGCTTATGTGTATTAGTGGAAAGAAAACAGGATTAACATTAATAGCTCAGAACAGATGTGAAAACATTTAACGAATAGACTCTCCAGAATTCCTTCTTCCATCAGGAAAACTATTACTTTTGATAATGGAATAGAGAACGCTAAGCATATAGAGATTGATAAAGAACTAGGAACAACATCCTACTTATATCATCACTATCATAGTTGGGAAAAGGGTAGCGTAGAAACACTAATATATTCGAAGAAAACTGATATAAGAAAAGTCAATATAGAGTATGTACTAAATAGTAATACCAGGAAGTGTCTTGGATATTTAACGCTCTATGTGACTTTAAAAAAGTGTTGAACTTCAGGTTTGAACTCGGGATTATCAATTAGTGTTATTTTTGGAAATTGAGAAATATTTAATTCCAAACAAAGAATCTGAAAGCTTATTACTTGATTTCCTAAATACAACTGAAAGAAAATCAATTATAGGAATACAACTAATACTCAATGCAATTATATCGAAATTTCTTATATGAATATGATCATCCCAAGTAGCAGGAATAAATAAACCAAGAGTTATAGGTAACGATAACCAAATATTTTGTATAAATAAGACTATGTTAGTTTTATCCTTTTCCATCACTTTATTAATTCCTGTAATCTTTTCCCCAAGACTTCTTGTAAATAAATTTCTTAACCAGAAATAGGATATTGAGAAACACATAATTGATACAGATAAAATGGTATTTGTAGGCATTAATTTAAGTCCTAATATACAAATGATACTAGATATACTATTATCAATAATAATAGCTAAAATTTGTTTTGAAGCTTTAATTTTACTTCTTATACAATTAGTTATTTTATGCCTACCTAAATATATTTTACTTGATAAATATATCAAAACTAATAGAAGTTGAAAAAATATAGAAATTAGTATTCTTGAATCATCTAAAAACAACAAAACGAGATTCGATAGTATAACACTAATTACACCATAGATAAATATATACAAATATTTCATATCACTTCTCCTGACTATTAATATGTTTATAGCTTTTATGTTGCTTTATTTTCAAATACCATTTACGCATCCATAGATAAATCCATTAGGTTCAATTTTAAATTAGAACCACTTTCAACAGCAATACAGGTATTACAATTTAAAGAAGTGGTAACAGTCTTTGACAAAGCAATAAGATTTACTTCAAGAATAACAACTTGCGTTTCAACGCTTTCCCCCTATTCCTGCAGATACTCCATATGAAACTTCTATTTTTTCATCATCAGGAGAATCGCAATGAGATTGAGCTCCTCCTGCGTTTGAATAATCAGTATATACCAGTATGATTTATAAATATCAAAGGATTATTCGCCATATACAAATACCAGTTAGCCCCATCCCTGACAGGATCTTCTGTAATAATCCGACCAGCCTGAGCATCCTACCAACGGGCATTAAGGTAATAGAATCCTAACTCCAGAGCTTATTCCCTGCTTCATCTGTAATAGCTGCAATAGATCAAAAGTGGTCTGTGGAATAATAAAAATAACACGGCAGGGATAAGAAAAGCCCAGAATGACAGGGAGGTCATACTGGGTTTGATCAACAAAACAAGTAATCATTTAGTTCAAATCGCCGTGATGCGAGCGCAGAGGGAAATCAAGTCCCTTCACAGATAAGATATCTTATCTGAATAGGGGCGCTCCTGGTTCGGTAGAATCAGGATGATTTGCCTTGGCGCGATGCTTTTTGAGCTCATTGAATTTCATTTCATATTTGGCCCATCAATTCTATAATAAATACGATCCTTGCCTGTTGGTAAAAAAGGATTTTGTCCTTGTGGAGTTAATTGTTCAACCCAGAAGCTATTATTGTCAAGCATATGGATAAGTAAGGAAACATCAAAGTTTCCCCTATCAAAGTAAAAAACAAACTCAAAGGTATCTTTTCTTTTCACTTTTACACTTTTAATAGGAAAAGGGCCTCCCATAACAGGAAGAAATAAGATTGGTTTATTAGCACAACCATCAATTCTTAAAGAGAAATTTGGAATGTATTTTGCTGATCCCCATGACATTTCGGTTTTCACTGTTTTTTCAGGATGCGGATCTCTATACCATACTCCACTGAGGTCTTCTAAATGATCGTTCCCTTCATCTTGAGTACATCCTACAGATATGATAGTTGATATTAGTGCTATTAACAAAACAAGCTTCTTATTATATTTCATATTTTTTCCTGTAGTATAAGTATACAGGGTAATTAAACATTTCAACCATATTTTGCCCTGGCATATTAAGAGCATTAGGGAATGCCAACATCTTGATTGCCCTCAACATCTATATTGTCAGTATTATGGTTATCCTTTCCATCTCTACCATTACGCCCTCGTGATGAACCTTTACCTTTTTGGTTTTCGATAAAGTTTTTAACAGCAGGTTTAGCTTTTTCCCAACCATTACGAATTCTATCTCCCAGAGATTTTTTACTAGTTCCATTATCATCTGCCTTTTCTTTGGCAAGCCCACTAGGATTCACAAATATCAAAGGATTATTCAAAGTATACAAGTACCAATTCGTACCATCCCTAGCAGGATCTTTTGTAATAAACCTACCAGCCTGAGCATCATACCAACGGGCATTAAAGTAATAACCAGAGCTTATCCCCTGCTTCATCAGTAATGGAGACAGTAGATCTTAAGTGGTCTGTGGAATAGTTTAATGATAATTTTTCGAAACCTTAAATAATTAAATATTCACAAATATCTAATTACTAATAATATAGTTGATGATTGAAAATAACATAAATATTAATCCACATGTTCCCACTATGTAATTAAACCAAACAAGAAAATCATTACCAAACATCTTTTTTAATTGAGAATGAGAGTAGAACTTCCATTCTTCCGGAGGATCTACAAGTATTTTCCATTTTAATTTAGTACCAACAATCATTAATAAAAATGTTAATGTTATTAATGCAATAAAATTCCAATCTTCAAAATTCAACCAATATTGCCTTATTTCATTCACCAGTATTTATAGATGATTAATAGTTGAGGGAGTTCTGACTCCCATACGAGTGTCAGATAAACTGTGCATCTCCTGACTTTCTTCTTTAAATACGGCTCCAGTCTCACACTAAATTGAATCATAAGCTAAGAATAAATGGAACCCCAGACCTTTTATAGCTACTTTCCTCAATGATAGTTTGAAGTTTTCAATGGGATTCGTCGTGTCGATCAGCTTCCACAGTTCCGTAGAGCATAAGTTAAGTTTATATAACAGATTTAGTTGCCAAGTAGATTTGAACTGTTGCTTTGATACTTTTCCCTGCCATTACAGTTATTTTAATGGCACACAAAAAAATCCCCCCATCCAAAGACAGAGGGACTAAATATTATTAAATAATTCCCTTCGATTATTTACTTCCCCTCCCTAACCCCCTTCAAGTTCAAAGCAATCTTCTCACCACTACGTCCTACAACATAACCGCCAACCCCAATGGATAGAAGGTTAAACAATTCCGGTGGCATTTCCATTTTCGGAGCCTTCCCTAATACCAGACTCAGATAAGGAAGTAACACATAGTTATTCCCTATAATGGCAATGATCACCATCATCAAACAGGGACGCCAATTCCTCTGTATCCAACTCTGTCCTTGAGCTTCAGCTACAAGCACATCCCTCTGCGCCTTTAAGACCTCAGCCTCATAACTAAGCATCTGGGACTGGATACCCATCTTAATCGATTCCAACTGATT